>JAAYUT010000314.1 GCA_012517485.1 Candidatus Atribacter fermentans | reverse complement strand
GCTTGCAGCTTGGCTAAATGATTGAATTCCCTCGAGTATCAGTTGCTTGGATGTACCATATGCCAGAAGTTTGCCGTGGATATCCTTAACTGTCGCTTCAGACAAACAGATGCTACGCCCGACCTTGATCTGCTTCCCTTCCACAACTAACTTTCCTTCTTTAACCGTGGCTAAATTATCTACCTTCAGGTCGATGGTAGTCAAACCCAAATTTTCCCTTAAGTCACAATAAACCGCCCAGAATGTAGCAGTGTCTATCAAGGAAGCATATACTCCACCATGTGCTCCTCCAAAAGAATTGAGGTGCTTTTTCCCCAGGTCAACTTCAGCCTTACAATAGCCTGAATGTAATTCATAGACTTTTACTGATAGGAGTTTTAAGTAAGGGCTTTGATTTATTATGTCCAGAATAACTTTTATATGTTCTGGGTTCATGGTTTTCATATCTAATTCGTGTCTCCTATAATTTTTTCCTATTCAAATCTTTTTTGGTTTATTTACTCGTCCTCATGAATAGGTACATAAACAGCCCTTTTATCGACCCCAATAACCATACTTGTTTTAACAAAACTGATTGAAGCATTCTGCATTAATGAATCGATGATAAAATTCCTATAACTTATCATATCCTTTGCCACAATTTTAAGTAAATAATCATGGCTCCCTGTAAGGGTGTAACATTCTTGAATCTGTGGGTATTTATGAACATCTTCTAAAAATGAATGTATGGTTTTTCTGTTAAGAGGCGATAAATTGATAAAAACAAAGGCAAGGACTTCCATTCCTAATTTTTTTTCATCAACTATAGTGGCAAATTTTTTTATAATACCGGTTTCAATCAAGTTCTTTTTTCTTGCCAAACATGCTGATGGCGAAAGTCCAATTTTTTTTGATAAATTAAGATTTGATATTGAAGCATCTTCCTGTAATTCTCTTAGGATTGCTTTATCAATATGATCAAAAATTGTTGACATAACTCATTTCTCTTCCTTTATAGAAATAAATTCTGTATTATTGGCATATTACCATTATATATTCTGTATGTAAATATAATTTAAGTAGATAATTCTGAATATTCTATAAATAGAAAATTTAATTAATAATAATTGTTTGATTTTATGACTTTATTCATTTACAGATCTCATACGATCTTTTTAAATAATAAAATTATGACTGGATAAAATTATATAAATTATTGTTTGGTCTTAGATTGGTCAAGAAGGCAGATTTTCGTGTGATCCAAATTCCAAAGCTATTCAATACTTAGGATGTTTTTTAGTAAGCTAATAATGGAGGTTTGCCTTATTTCAGCAATTTTGTCGAGTGAAGTTTTAATGAGTGGAACTGGAGAGAACTATATTCTAAATATCGAACAACCATGAGGTAGTTTTCTTTCATTAATTAGAGGGGTGGATATCTTTATGGTCTGTTTGATTTTGTAATTTGTTGGAAGTGGAATAAAAGAGAGTAAAAAAAAGACCACGGACTCTAACGAACCTTTTTGCCTTCATCTCACTGGGAAGGTTATTGTTATAAGCTTCCTCAGTGTTTCAGGATCAGACTTCCATTTTTCCTCTCGGAAAAACTTCGAACCTTTTTCCTTGCGGTTAAAAGTTCTTTGTTCTAATCCTCCGGTCTTAGAGTTCCTCAGAATCCGTGGTAGTTATTATATTAAATGATGCATCCTCTTTTGTCAAATTTTAGTAGTATGATGAAATGGTAATCGTTGAGCGATTTAAAAATTGGAGGGTGGGAATTTTACTCCTAATAAAAGGGAAATTGAAAACAGAATTATTTTTAGGAAATTTGGGAAATTTCTCTTTTCTTTTTTTTAAAATGAGAACAATGATCTAGATTAAAAGCGTTATCTGGTTTGACCTATCCAACATTTGAAAGAACAGCGACATGGACTACATTTTTATCTGTATATTTAAGAATCAATTCTTTGGTAATCTGGTTATTCAAAGGCAATGAAAAAGAAGAAAGACATAATCACCAGGAGGAGGAAATCATGAATTGTCAAGATATTGAAAAAATTGGAAAGATTCAAAGCGATCGAAAAACTGCCAATGAATTTTATTCAAAAAATTCAGAAGTGTATCGGTCATTTGTAAGCATGGAAAGAAAAACCTATTCGAATGGAGAACTGGAAAAAAGGTACAAAGAGATGATCGCTATTGGGATTTCGATCATCATTAACTGCGAATCGTGCCTGGAGTGGCATATCAAAGAAGCTTTGCGGTCTGGAGCATCGGAAAAACAGATCATTGAAGCCATTGAAGTCGGAATCGAGATGGGTGGAGGACCAGCAACAGTTTCTGCCCGATTTGCCATGAAGGTTTTGGAGTATTACCAGCAGAAAGCATAATTTTATGATGATTTAAAATAGTTATCAAGGAATTTTTCAAAAAGGAGAGTAGATTCTATAAAAACTAAACAATTTATTTTTTAGCTTATAGTCACGATTGATTAAAAAATAGATATTATGCTGTTGTCATTTTTAGCTTAAAATCAGCATTATTGCTAATGGATTGGAATAGTTTAGGAAATACTTCAATTAAATGAGGAGTAATTATTAATGGATATTAAAAAAGAAAAATTGAACTTGATATCATGTCTGAATTCAATTACCCTATGGGTTAAACTAATTTAAAAAAGCGATGAATCAAAAGGAGCGGATTATGATTGATATCCATCTTCACCCTCTTTTTATAAATGAGTTAGACAAAACAATTGATGAATGGAGAAGAATTAAAACAGTATTTTTGACTGAAAGTCAGATATTATCACCACCAATGCAACCTATCCGAGCGGTTCTCTCTAAATTGGATGCAGCTAATATCCAAAAAGCTGTTCTTCTTCCCATTGACTGCCGTCGTTCCCGAGGAGTTTCAATTCTTGGTAATCAAGATATCCAAAAGATTTGTTTTTTATCCAATCGCTTTGTAGGGTTTGCATCGATTGATCCTCTTGATTCTCATGGTCTTGATTATCTCGAAGATGCTCATGCTATAGGTTTGCGAGGCTTAAAGCTGGATCCAGGGTTACAGCTCTTTGCAGTAAAAGATATTATTCAACATCCTATGTGGAAATTCATTGAAAAGTGGAGATGGCCGGTCATGCTTCATGTTGGATATTCTTTCGTTCCTCATGTGAGTATGTATAGCTGTACTGTCAAGGATGTTGAAATGCTGGTAGATACCTATCCAAAAATCAACTTTATTGCCGCCCACTGGGGCTATCCTAACTCTTTGGAATTATGTCTTACCGCAATAAAATATCCAAATCTTTTTATTGATACTTCAGCTTTTTATTTTGATTCACCAACGAAATTTCACCGTGACCTTTTCGAAAAAATTATTCCCCTTTCGGTGGTGGAGAATAGCCTCCGTCATCAGATTTGTTTTGGGTCAAATGCTCCCAAAGTCTATATTCAAGATATGAAGTTAGCAATTGAAGAGCTTCCATTATCAGACAAGACAAAATTGGCAATATTTCAATCCAATACTGAGAAATTATTGAATCAACGATAGGAGGGGAGAAATGAACACCATCATCAAACATTTTAATATCGAAACGCATAAACCCACTGAAATAATCAATATTACTTCCTTGGTTTTGGGTTTTCAAAAAGAAGCCGGTATTCAAGATGGAATGATATACATAATGACCCGACATACCACGACAGCGCTATTAGTTACTGAGGGCTTAAGCTGTATCGAAGAAGATATTCTTGGTAATCTTGATCGGCTTTTCCCCAAGCAACTCGATTATCATCATCACCGGTATCTTCCCGATGATGGGTGTGTTGGATATAACGCAGAAGCTCATTTAAAGAGCATTTTTACTGGTTATTTTTTATATTTTCCAGTGGAAAACCATCTCATTTTGAAAGGGACACGCCAAACTATTTATCTAGTTGAGTTGTATGGTCCAGCGTCTCGTGAAATTATAATCCAAGGTTGGATTAGTTAAGGAAATTGATTGTACTATAATTTTTTAAATCGACTCAGACTCCAGAAAAGGCACTGAATCCTCCATCAACTGGAACGACAATACCGGTAACAAAACTTGAAGCAGGTGATAGGAGCCATAAAACAGTGCTTAAAAGGTCCTCGGGAACCCCAAACCGACCACAGGGGGTGTGGGAAAGGATTGCTTCTCCTCGAGGAGCTAGAGTACCATCTGCTTTATATAAAAGGTAGTAGTTTTGGTTGGTAACAAAAAAGCCAGGTGCTAAAGCATTTACCCGTACTTTCGGTGTATAATTTTGGGCGATATGGACCGCTAACCATTGAGTAAAGTTGCTTACGGCTGCTTTCGCTGCCGAATAACCAATAGTGCGAGTTAATGGTCGAAAAGAAGTCATAGAAGAGAAATTAATGATATTTCCACCATGGGGATTTTCAATCATCAATTGGGCGAAAACTTGGGACGGTATAATAGACCCCCCGAAGAGGTTCAGACTGACCACCTTTTGGAGAGCTTCGAGGGGAAGATCAAAAAAGGAGCAGTCTGGAGAAACTGTAGCATCTTTCATGTTGCCTCCAGCAGCATTGAAAAGAGCATCAATGTTGCCAAATTTTTGAATCACTTTTTGGGATACTTCTTGAATCTGCTGTTTATTCAAAGCATCCATTGGATAACCGGTAACTTGGATATTTTCCTTCCGGAATTTATCAAGAACATCATCAAGAGGGGCAATATCGGTAAGTATTATTTTGGCACCCAGCTTGCCCAATTCAAAAGCTAATGTAGAAGCCAAAATTCCAGCCCCTCCCGTGAAAAAAAGGACTCTATCTTTTACAGAAAACATTTTTTCGATTGTCGATTCCATTTTTTTC
>JAAYUT010000041.1 GCA_012517485.1 Candidatus Atribacter fermentans | reverse complement strand
TAAAAATTAATCAATATCTTAAAAAAAGCTTTTCAGAAAAAAAATTAATATTTGCCGCTATCTTGAGTGGTTTCGTTATTTCCCTTCTTGAGGCTGGTTGCACTGGACAAATTTATCTTCCCACTATCATGTATATTGCTCGTCAAAGTACATCAATGAGAGCTTTTCTATACCTCATTCTCTACAATGCCTTTTTTATCATTCCACTTTTAGTGGTCTTTTTTGGAGTTTACTATGGAAGCCAATCCAAAGCCTTAGTTCATTTTGGAAGAAAGAATATTCTCTTTTCAAAATTAGCATTGGGATCGTTATTTATTGTTTTAAGCATATTACTTTGGCAAAGTGCTTTGTCCTAATTTTTTATTTATTCTTCATTGAAAAAATAAGGAGGTTTTCATAGATGGCTAAAAAAGCTATCTTTATATTTTTAATGGTTTTCTTAATTATAGGAATAGGAGAAATGACTGGGGCTCAGGAAAATATCATTCCCGTAACCATTGTTCGGGTTTCTCAGCCAAATGTTGTCGTTGCAGAATACTGCTGTGGCAAGGAAACAGTGAGAGTTCGAATTAAATTGGCTGGAGTAAAACCGCCAATAGCTTATGCTGGAATAACTGATCTTTTAAAAGAAAAACTTCGAAAATTTGTTTATATGCCAGGAGTGAATTTTGATTTTGCCTTGGGACACAACAGTGAAGAGAAAGTTTGGGTTGGGTATCTATCCTACCTCTGCCAATGTGAGAATGATGAACATGAAATTGCCATAATTAATGCAGAAGTTATTGCTGAAGGATTAGCCGAAGTTGATAAGGATACTGCGGGTAGAAATATGTTAAACTATCTTTTGGGTGAACAAGAAAAAGCACGTTCAGAAAAAAAGGGTTTATGGCTCATTAAAGAAGATATAGCAGCTAAACCAGGAAGCAGCATAAACAATTGCCCAAGTTGTGAAAGATAAATTACTTTTAAAATACCAAAAGAGTGCTAAAATGCACTCTTTTGGTATTTTCAATTAAAATTGAAACTAAAATTTATCTGGTGTTTGTAGAAGTTTTTGACTTTCAGGAGAGTTATAATTCTCGGGAGTGATTATGAATACTGGAATTTGAATGTTTCTTTCGTCTTCCTCAATTTTTCCTCCCTTAATAACTTTATCTAACATTTCAACTCCACGATATCCCATTTGGTAAGGATCTTGCGCAATAATTGCATTAATAGTTCCCTCTTCAAATAGAGGTAAAGTTTCCGGACTGGGATCGAAGGTAATCAGTTTCACTTTCTTGTCCAAACCTTTCGCTTTGAGAGCCTGGGCAATCCCTACTCCCATAGGAGCAGCGGCTGAATAAAAGGCTACCAGATCGGGATTAGCATTCAACAGGTCAGTTGCAATGTTCATTGCAGTTGCTGCTTCAGCATTTGTCCATTGTACCGGAAGGACTTTAATATCAGGAAACTTCTTCATTGCCTCAATAAAACCATCACTTCGTTCCCGGCCGGTTTGTGAACCAGCGGTAATACCGATATTCGCTACTTTTCCCTTGCCACCAATCATGTCAGCTAATAAAAGTCCAGCCTTGTAAGCTCCATCAAAGTTATCAGTGGTAATATTTGCAAGTGGAATTGTTTTATCCTCAATACCAGAATCGACCATAATAATTGGGATGCCTGCTTTTATGCCATTTTCTACCGCTGGCTGTAAGGCTTTTGCGTCAGTAGCTGCCATAAGGATACCCGCTGGTTTGGTTGCAACAATATTATTTACTAAATTTACTTGCCCAGCTATGTCAGCTTCGGTAGCAACACCTTGATAGTCAATGGTATACCCTAACTCGTTTGCTTTATCTGTTGCGCCTTTACGAAGAAATAACCAGTAGGTAACATCGGTTGATTTGGGGATAAAAACAATTGTCTTTGATTTTCCTTCTTGAGCGAAAGCTCCGGTTAAACATCCGAGAATAAGAAAAACAGCCAACATTAAACATATCACAAAATTCCATTTTTTCATTTTATTCATCCTCCTTTTTTTTATTTTAATGACTTTTTTAAAGTCATTGTTCTTACTAACGTTTTCGTCGAATTTGATCCGCTGCGACTGCAAAAATAATAATTAAACCATTAACCACATATTGATAAAAAGCTGATACTCCTAAAATATTCAAACCATTTCGAATGGTAGTAACTAATAGAGCTCCAATTAAAGAAGCAAAAATGTTTCCTTCACCTCCATAAATACTTGCTCCCCCAATAAAAACCGAACCTATCGCTAAAAGCTCATATCCATTCCCTGAAGCTGGCTGCATGGTTCCTAATCGAGCTGATTCAATCACTGCTGCAATCGCCGCGAACATCCCACTAATCATAAAAATTCCCAAGATAACCGATGAAACCTTAATACCCGATAGACGGGTTGCTTCAGGATTGCTCCCTATTGAATAGGTAAATCTTCCAAATCGAGTATTTCTTAAAATAAAATACATAAAGGTAAACAAAATGATAACGATGATGGTAGGTACTGGTACAATACCGGCTATTCTTCCCTGGCCAATCCATAAATATTCCCTTGGTAAGCCATAAATTGGTACTCCATTACATAAAATTAATGCCAGACCCCGAGCTATCCCCATCATTCCCAGTGTAGCTACAAAAGGTGGGATTTTTAATTTAATAATAGCCAAACCATTACAAAACCCAGCAAAAAGTCCGGCTCCAACTGAAGCCATCAAAGACACGATTACGCTTCCGCTAAATTGTAACGCCAAACCTCCGACTATAGCCGAAAAAGCAAAAACCGAACCAACTGATAAATCAATCCCACCGGAAAAAATAACAAAAGATTCACCTGCCGCTATTAAAGCGATTACTGCTGATTGGAGAGTAATTTCAAAAAGATTGTTTACTGTGAAAAAATAGGGGGAAAGAATTGAAAGAACAATCCACATTATGATCAAAATAAACAACATAGAAATAGATTGTTGCTGATATAAATACTGGAAAAGACTTAAAACATCCCAATTTTTTCGGCGTTCATTTGGAATATTTTGGTTCATATTTCCAATCCTTTTTTTAAGTTAGATTTAAACATCTTGCCATTATTTCCTGCTTGGTCGTCGTACTTGGATCTAACTCGGCTATAATCCGCCCGTGAAACATAACTAAAATTCGATCACTAACCGCTTGAATTTCTGAAATATCACTGGAAAGAAAAAGTACCGCCCTCTCTCCAGATCGAACAAAGTCAAAAATGAGATTATAAATCTCTTCGCGTGCTCCCACATCAATCCCGATGGTAGGTTCATCTAATACCAAAAATTGACAATGAGCAGCTAACCATTTGGCAAAAATTACTTTTTGTTTATTCCCACCACTTAAATATTTAACCTGTTGATAAACACCGGTGGTTTTAATTTTTAATTGATTGATGTATTTTTGAGCTAAAGCTTTTTCAGCAGGAATACCAAATATTTTTTCTTTAAGTTTTGCTAAATAAACTAATGTCACATTGTCTTTAACCGGCATATTTAAACATAAACCAGACACATCTCTATCCTCTGGCAAATATCCTATTCCATACTGAACGGCTTCTTTCGGATCTTTTATGTGAATTTCCCTCTTTTTATAAAATAATTGTCCTCTATCCAACTTATCAACACCAAATATTGCTCGAGCCAATTCGGTTTTTCCAGCCCCAATAAGACCGGTTAATCCAACAATTTCACCCTTACCAACTTGAAAACTGATATCCTCAAAAACCCCTTTACGATGAAGGGATTTAAACTCGATCATCGCTTCTGATGAAATATACTTCTGCTTTCTTTCCAGGGTTTTCATTTCCTTCCCAATCATCAAGCTTACAATATCTCTCAATTCTGCTTCTTTAGCTACCATTGTTCCAACATTCCTTCCATCTCGTAAAACAGTTATCAAATCTCCAATTATTTTAATCTCTTCTAATTTATGAGAAATGTAAATAATTCCAACCTTTTTCTTTTTAATATCAGTAATGAGTTGAAAAAGGGTCTCAACTTCTTTTTTGCTGATCGCCGCGGTGGGTTCATCCATAATGATGATTTTGGCATTTTTTGACAAGGCTATAGCTATTTCCAACATCTGTTGCTGTGAGACACTCAACTTCCTGACCAAAATATTGGGGTCAATTGAAAAATGAATATTTTCTAAAACTTCTCTCGCTCTTTTTTGGACTGCTTTCCAATCTATCCATCCTTTTTTCATCGGAAAATTAGATAAAGAGATGTTTTCGGCTATGGTTAAATGAGGAACAAGATGAAAGTTTTGATATATCGTTGCAATCCCAAGGCGGGATGCAATTTCAGGGTTATAAGAAGTCATATCGACTTCCTTCCCCTCTATAAAAACCCTCCCAGAATCAAGGGTATAAGCACCACTTAAAATTTTTATAAGTGTAGATTTTCCTGCTCCGTTTTCACCCAAAATAACATGAACTTCGCCTTCATGAAGACGAAATTGAACGTCTTTTAATACTTTGACGCCAAAAAATGCTTTGTTGATTCCTTCCATTACTAATAATTCGGGCATTTTGGTTTTACCAATGATTCCCTTCGAATGGAAATTCTCTCAATATTCATCTTTATGAAATCGATTTCATCCTTCTTTATACCATATCAAATAACGAAAGTCAATTCAATG
>JAAYUT010000313.1 GCA_012517485.1 Candidatus Atribacter fermentans | reverse complement strand
GGATCGGATATAGGCAACGGTTTCTTCCATCCAGTCATGGCAAACCAATTTCACTTTTCCTGTAAGCCCAGCATCCTTAATGGCTTTGGCAGCTCCAAAGGGACCACCGGCGGTGACATAGATACCTTTCAAGTCCGGATTGGAGGTAATTAAGTTTTGAGTAACATCGTAAGCTGCTTCAGCCTTATCCTGGTTTTCAAATTCACCCACCAGAATCATCTTGGGGTTTTTATCAATGACATCTCGAGCACCGGTTCTTCTTAATTCGTGACCCAAAACATTGAAGGAACCGGTTATAATGGCGTACTTTCCTTCTCCGCCCATGGCATCCATTAAGAGCTGACCACACTTTTGACCACCAGCAAAACCATCTTGGCCCCAATAGGCAATTCTTTTGGACTTTAGACCGGGTTCGGTATTGAAAGTATAGACCTTGACTCCAGCATCCATGGCTTTATCTACCACCGGTTGAAGTGCTTCGGAAAGACCGAAGAGGGTGACAGCATCATATTGAGCGGTAATAACATTCTGCATGGCATCTTCGAATTTCTTTGGATCAAAATCTGGAACTGAGATCCAGTCGACTTTACAATTCCGGTCTTTGAGGATTTCTTTGGCAAAGAGAGTCCCCTTCATAACTGCCATTCCAAATGGGTTGTTTTGAACCATAATGGTGGCAATGCGCAAGGGTTTTTCAGAAACTTGATCAACAGGTAATACATAAAGAGATGCACCTGCTGGTGGAACTATTTCTGCAGCTGGAGTGAAATTAGCAGCAGAAGCGATGCCGAGAAACAAAGATGTACAGAAAATTCCAAGCAGTGCTACTAATAATAGCTTTTCTTTTAACATGATCTTACCTCCCCAAGGGTTTTTTATATTTTAATAGCATATGCTATTAAAACCAAAGAAATCATGATTAAACGGTACCTTTTCTCCTTAAGCTATCTATCGAAACCGCCCCGATTATTACAACTCCGATTACGACTGTTTGCCAGTAGCCGGGAACAGCTAACAAAACAAAAGCATTTTTTAAAACTCCCATTAATGCTGCACCCACAATAACTCCTAAAGGATTTCCTTCGCCTCCAGACATACTAATTCCGCCAATAACTGCTGCTGCTATAACATCCAACTCATATCCATTGCCGTAAAAAGCATCAGCACCCTCAAGCTGACCCATGAGAATAAGGCCGCATATTCCTGCTAAAAACCCTGTTATAGTAAAAACCATGATTTTTACTTTTTCGACTTGAATACCAGAAAGTTTGGCTGCTTTTTCACTATTCCCAACTGCATAAACATTTCTTCCTGGGACGGTATTATTAGCAAATATGTAACCAATTGCTACGATGATCAACATGACTAAAACTGAAACCGGTACATTTCGAATATAACCGCCACCAAATACTGATATCCAAGTCGGGTTATAGTGAATAGGGACTCCCATAGTAATGAGAAGTGAAAAACCCCTGGTTATACTCATCATACCTAAGGTTGCAACAAAAGCTGGAAGACCAACCTTGCTTACTAATAAACCATTGGATAAACCAACAAGAGCACCCATTCCTAAAATTGCAATGAGCGTTAGTAAAGGAGAGGCACCAGATTTTGCAACCATAGCACCAAAACATGCAGTAAAGCCTACTAAGGATCCCACCGAAAGGTCAATACCACCAGTAATGATGATAAGAGCTTGACCAACTGCCAAAATAGCTATAAGTGAAAATTGTCTGAATACATTTACGATGTTTCTCGCGGTTAAAAAGTAGGGACTCGCTATTGATAACCAGACGCAAATCGCTAATAGGGCGAATAAAACACTAATTTCCGGTTTCCCTAACATTGTCTTAATACTACTATTAAAAGAAGTATTTTTAGAGATCATAGTCCTCCCCTGCATGGATTAAATTTTTAATTCTTCAGATTCTTCAAACTATGAAACCACAGAAAAAGAAGTTGACTTCTAAGAAACATGAATTCGTTTTTTTATAAAAAACCAAAAAAACCTGAGTTAATGTTGTAAAATTTAAAATTTAAAAACCTCGTGTAAGTTAATTAAACTTCATTGTCGAAACTTGGTTATAATTTTAAACATTTAAAATTGAAGTAATAATAAAATCGGCGAAGAGGATAAAAAAGTACACTTTGAGTTTGGAATGAAACTGAAGAAAATACGATTAATGAAGCCCATATTTTTATAATAAAAACGAAACGAATGAACAAATTCGGAAAAAAGAAAAATAATGCCAAACAACTTTTATGATAAACACAAGTCAATCGGCTATTCAACGTTGTTATTTGAATTGGTATATTTTCTTTAGAATAATTCACAAGAAATTTTTACCCCTTTAGAAGACTATAATTCAAAAGCCCTTTTTAAAAAATCATTATTTCAATTTAATAACAACGTAAGAAAGCTTTCTTTATTATAATTCCCAGAGTTAAAAAGTCAATTAAAAACTGTGATTCGAAATTTCTTGCCTTGCTATTGCTTTTCATTCCCATTATTCTTGATAGAATAGAGAATAAGTATTTCAATATTTTTGAAAAAATTATAGAGGATAAAAAAATGGCAAAATTTATCATTGTTTGGGATCTTGGAACTGGGGGAAACAAGGCTTCTTTATATGATGAAGAAGGCAACTGCCTAGCAGGAGTATTTGTTCCTTATGATACCATATACCCCGCTCATGGGTGGCACGAACAAAAACCGAGTGATTGGTGGAAAGCGGTTGTTCATAGCACCAGGCAGTTATTAAATATAACGAATGTTAAAAAGGAAGAAATCTATTGTTGCAGTATTTCAGGTCATAGTTTAGGTGCTGTCCCCTTAGATAAGCATGGCAATTTACTAAGGGAACAGACGCCGATCTGGTCTGATAGCCGAGCGGTTGAGCAAGCTCAAAGATTTTTTAATGGTTTTGACGAAATAAAATGGTATACAATAACTGGAAATGGATTTCCCCCTCCATTATATTCCTTGTTTAAAATCTTATGGTATAAAGATATAGAACCAGATGTATTTAAGAAAATCGATAAAGTTATTGGAACAAAAGATTATATTAATTTTAAATTAACCGGAAAAGTTACAACTGATTTTTCCTATGCTTCGGGGTCAGGAGTATATGACCTAAAAAATTGGGGATATTCCCAAGAACTCATAGAAGCAAGCAAGCTTTCTTATTCAATTTTTCCCGAAATCGTTCAATCTACAGAAATTATCGGTCAAATGAGACCAAATCCAGCAGAAGAACTTGGTTTACATACAAAAGTTTATGTGGTATCTGGAGGTGTGGATAATTCATGCATGGCACTTGGTTCAAAAGCATTTAAAGAAGGGAGGGTGTACAATTCTTTAGGTTCTTCCTCCTGGATAGCCGTCTCTTCTCGTAAGCCTTTGCTTGATCCTTTTGCACGTCCTTATGTTTTTGCTCACGTTGTTCCAGGATTTTTTGCATCAGCATTAGCGATCATATCAGCAGGTTCAAGTTTCCGATGGTTGAGAGATCACATTGCAATTGATTTAAAAACCCAGGCAGACAATCAGGGAATAGATGTCTATGATATGATGACTTCTGAAGCAGCTTTATCACGAGTTGGTGCTCACAAACTTTTATTTAATCCCAGCCTGGGTGGTGGAATGCCTATGGATAAAAGTGTTCATATTCGTGGAGCTTTTATTGGAATTGATTTAATCCATACCCGTGCTGATATAATTCGAGCAGTAATGGAAGGTATTGCTCTTGGTTTAAAATGTTGCCTCGACAAACTGAAAGAGATGGCTGAATTAAGTCAAGAAATGTTGGTGGTTGGCGGAGGGAGCAAAAGCAAACTTTGGCGCCAAATTTATGCTGATGTATATAATATGAAAGTTATTAAAACCAATATCGATGCACAAGCAGCGGCGTTGGGAGCTGCTGCTTGTGCAGCAGTGGGGACTGGCTTATGGAAGAGTTTCGATCAGATTGATAAACTCCATATCATTGAAGAATGTATGACTCCAATTCCCGAGAACATGGAGAAGTACCAAAAGATTTATAAAATATATAAGAGGGTTTCAAATATCTTATCAGATATTGGAGATGATATGGAAAAGATGGATATTTAAATTAAAAAATTATAGATTAGAAAAGAGGAATTATTTTTAATGAAAATTAACCCAAAAGAACTGGTAAAAATGATTGACGTTAGCTTGTTGCAGTCGGTGAATACCGAAGCCGATATTCAATATTTAATTGAAATGACAAAAAAATACAAATTTATATGTGCCTTTGCTTTACCCTGTTATTCTCAAACTTTAGTCGAAGCCTTTAAGGATGAAGACATTATGGTTGGAGCACCAGTGGGTTTCCCAACCGGTGCCGAATTAACTGAGGTGAAGGTTTTTCAAGCAAGAACTCTTTATGAAATTGGCTGTGATGAATTTGATATGGTCATGAACATTGGATGGCTCAAATCCAGACTGTACCAGAAAGTAGAAAATGATATTTTGGCTGTTTACCGAGTCCTCAACGGAAAACCTTTAAAAGTTATCATTGAAGCAATGTACCTTACTGATGATGAAATAAGAGATGCTTGTAAAATTATCATGAATAGTGGTGCTGAGTTTGTTAAAACTGGCACAGGATGGGCACCCAAACCAACTGAAATTCGGCATATTGAAATTATGACGAAAGTTGTTCAAGGAAAAATAAAATTGAAAGCCGCTGGTGGTATTAAAGACTATGAAACGCTTAGCAAGATGCAAGAATTGGGTGTATCACGATTTGGATTGAGTTTGAGTTCGGGAATTAAAATTGTTGAAGAAGCACTTTTAAAGCAGCAATAATTTTATTCAAAAAATTAGTTATTTCTCTTTATTTGTTAAAAAGTTATGAACTTTTTTGAAATGTATTCCTTTTTCTTTATTAATATTTACCATTTATTATTAAAAAGGGGTGAAAAAAATGAAAATTCGAGAGTTAGCTGCAACTGTTGTCAATGAATTGAAGCAGGTTTTTGAGAGATTAGATGAAGATGAAGTAGAAAAACTGACCCAAGCGATTGTTGACGCCAAAAGGGTATTTTTGGTTGGCGGAGGAAGAGAAGGTTTGTCTCTAAGGGCTTTTGCAATGAGGCTCACTCATCTCGGTAAAATTACTCACTGGATTTGGGATGATACAACCCCCGCTATCGGCGAAGGAGATTTATTAATTGCAACTTCTGGTGGCGGAAATGTTCCCCACATTCATCATATTGTTGTGGAATCGAAGAAAGCAGGAGCCAAAATTGCCGTGGTAACTGGAAATCCCAGTCGAGAAACACCCAAGCTCGCTGATCTTATTTTAATGGTTCCAGCTTCAGTTTATCGAGGAGGGCTCAATACCGTTCCTTCCATTCAACCTATGGGTTGTCTTTTCGAACAATCTCTTTATATTGTTTTTGACTTAATGGTTCTCATCCTTGCTGAAAAAATGAAAGTTAGCCGAGAAGACATGGAAAAACGCCATCGCAACGTTGAGTAAAAAGTAAAAGTTAAGTAATAAGCGATCAACTCCTAAT
>JAAYUT010000040.1 GCA_012517485.1 Candidatus Atribacter fermentans | reverse complement strand
AACTAACTCAGATCTTATCTTGAGCTTTCACCCACATTCTCATCTTCTCCCTTCAAGGGAGAAGGAACTTTGAGTCGTCATTGCGAGACTTCGTTTTTTGAGGTCGTGGCAATCTCATGAGTTATCTTTTATTGTTTGTGGAAATGTAGTATTGAAAAAGATGAGATTCTCACGTCGTCCGGTCAAAGACACCGGACTCCTCAGAATGACGGAGTGGGTGGATGAGATTGCCATGTCACTGTGCTCCTTGCAATGACGGAGCAGGAAAAAATTCAAATCCCCCTAACCCCCTTTTTGAAAGGAGGAAATTAATCAGTATAAGAATTTTTCCTTATCATCTGGTACTGAAAATCAGCATGAGGGTCTATCATGAAATTCCATTTTCAACCAAATCCCCAATATATCAACCTCACCCTTTGACTAAAGGGAAAATGAAGGGAATTTTAATTTTTTCGACGAATTGGCAAAAAGATATATTAAATTAATAATTCTGGTGAATTGATCACTAATAAACCGTTAATTTCTAAAAAATGACGATCATAAGTAAATATTGGAAGACCATTTTGGAAAGCTGTTGCAGCAATCCACAAATCATTGGTGGGGATAGGTTTCCCTTTTTCTTTGAGTTGATGATAAATTACAGAATAATAATATGAGGTATTTTCGTCAATGGATAAAATTCTCACTCGTGTAGAAACAATAAAATCATTCAACTCTTTTCGATTCTGTTTTTCATGTTTTCCCAGGCGAAACCCAGATAAAAGTTCACCAATGACAATCACACTCAAACCGATAAGCTTAGCTTTCTGAAAAATTGAAACTGAAGTTTCTTCACCGTATTTAAAAGAAGCGTAGGTATTGGTATCAATGAGAATGTTCATTCCCAAAGCTCTTTTTCAATTTTTTCAAAATCTTTTATTGATGAAAGAAATTCATTGACTTCTTTTTTATTCCAAGTCCCAGCTAAAAAATCAAGGTCATGATAAATAGTCTTATTTGGTTTCTCGTCTGTTAATCCTGCACCCTCGAGAACGTATTCTAAAAGAAGAGCATTGAGACTAATTTTTCTCCTCTTTGCCTCATTTTTTAATTGTAGATGAATTTTAGGGTCAATTCCTCTAAGAATGATATTGCTCAATGATATCACCTCTTGAAATTAATGATATCATTTTATAGAAGATATGTCTATCCTGAAAATACCGTGAACCGTGAAGTGTGATCCGTGATCTGCTACTCCCGTTATCACCTTCTTAAATTTTTCCCTCGCCCCTTTGTGGGAGAGGGTTAGGGTGAGGGGCAACTAAATTTTCATCCTCAACTGGTGCTGCTAAGCAGCATAACCGTCTATCCTGAAAACCCACGGGCATTATAAATTAAGTCCGAAAGTTTTTAATTATGATAAAAAAGATAAAAAGAAAAAAGAAAAAAGAAACACTAGAATAATAAGCTCTTATTTTATTGATTTTATGTTAATAGTTAAAAAGGCAAATGGAGCGATATTAATGTTGCAATTGTAACAGATGATTTTATCGGTGATGTTTTGATTCTAAGTTTTTTCTAATGAAAATTACTTGAGATATTGATGTCAATATCGAACCGCACCTCTTTACGATCGAAGAATTTACTAAAGATGACCCATTTGTAAGCGAAATACTTTGAACTGGGGAAAGGGTAGCATAAATAACAAGACTTGATCTTCTATGTAACTCATGCTTGAGGAATAATTCGGTTAATCCCCTCTATTCTGTCAAAATCATGGTCATAACTATATACTTTTTTTATTCCTTGCTTTTCCATAAAGCAAGCATTAAAAGCATCGGCAAAGGAGATATTCTTTTTAGAATAGAGTTGAAGAGCCAGAGAAAAAATATCTCTAAAATCTAATTTTAAACCCCTAAGGTCTAAGATAGGTTGAAGAAGGTTGAGTATTTCTTTCTTGGGAACTTCATAATATTTTTCCAAAGTAAATATAACTTCAAAAATTACTAAGGGGCTGGTTATAACTTTTTCCTCATTTTTTTCCACTTTTTGAAGGAGCCTTAATACTTCTTCAGCTTTTTTTTCATCATCTCTTGTGAAGTAACGCAAAAAAACATTGGTATCTATAAATCGCATTTTTCTAAAATTCTCCAGCAACCTCTACCCCAATCTTTTCTTCCATATCTTTTCTAATTTCTGCAAAATTTTCCGGTTTTTTTCTTGGAGTTACTTTACCAAAATTATCTTCAATTCGAGAAGGCATAGGAATGATTCTAACCACATTCCCTTCTACTTCAAAATTAACTTGGTCCCCCGGTTTTAGTTTTAATAAATCTCTCACCTTTTTGGGTAAGGTAATCTGAGATTTTTTAGTAAGAAAAGATTTATCTATTACCTTAGGCATATTCTTACCTCAAAATAAGTATGAAATAAAATCTAGTATTACTATAATATAGAAAATACCATAAAGTCAAATCTCCTCAATTCCATTGGCGTCTTT
>JAAYUT010000005.1 GCA_012517485.1 Candidatus Atribacter fermentans | reverse complement strand
TGGCACCTGCTTCAAATGATATGGGTTGGAGTCTCTTCCTATGCAACCGTCGCTCCTGCCATCTTTCTCCCAATATACTTTATTTCTTCTATAGCTGCTCTAACGGCTTTCCGGATACTCATGGTGCGGGTTTATGAGCATACTGAGAGTCTTTTTTTAGTAATAATCATGCATGCCAGTTATATCTTTAGTACTCTTTTCGTTTTTGCTAGTCCTATAAAAGGGGTTCCTTTTTTGATTTATAGTTGTGCATTTACAGCTGCCTTATGGATCGTGGTTGCTTTTGTGATAAAGCACGGCGGTTTTAAAAAAGTGGTATTGGTTAAATAAATTTTGAGTTCAAATAGTAAAGGATGATAGAGAGGGATTTGAATTTTTCCCTGCTCCGTCATTGCGAGGAGCGTCCTATGCGACGTGGCAATCTCATCCTTTTAAAGTTTTTATTAAAAAAAGAATTGAAAAGATGAGATCCTCACGACTTCTGGATACGAAACCTCAGGATGACTCCTTGGGTACCGGATGAGATCCTCACGGTCAAAGGAACGAGGGTGCGAGGGGGAGAGGGGGAGAAAAATGAAAAAAGAAGAGGTTCGGGATGACGGAAAAAGGCACACCCCCCTGAATCCCCCCTCAATGGGGGAATAAATTCAACTATTCCCCTTCACGGAGGGGAATAGTTGAATTTATGGTATTTTCAGGATAGGGTAGGTCAATATTATGTCAAAGTGAGAAAATTGTTCATATTTGATAAAATGGAGCAAGAAAATAAATAGAGAAAAGTTGAAAAATCATCATTTGGTATTTCGGTAAAGAGATTTAAAAGGAGGTGGAAAATTGGTGAAATTCGGGCTTCGTATTATTTTAGTCTTTTTGGTTTTGATCGTTTTCTTTGGAGGGTTACCACTTCTTGGTCAAGAGCTTCAAGATATCCAAACTGTTAAAGTGGTCATTAAACAGAGTTATAAAGATGCACCGAAAGTATCACTCCCTCTCAAAGATATTATCAAAAAGTGGCTTCAGTATGCTTCAATCACAATTGTTCCAGAAGATGCAACAGAATACGATGCGACTCTCACGGTGAAAGTGAACGGAGAAGCATTAGCGGGAAATTACACCAGTGGGAAACTCTATAGCGGTGTTTTGGTTAATGGTTTCATCCAACTGGAGGATTTGCAAGGTCAGGCAATCGAAACAAGAGTAAGATATAAAAAGGAGCCTCCTCAAACCGCCACTGATAATTTAAAGACCCCTGATAAAGCTCCCTTTGAAGATGCTTTGGGAGAGATCAACTTTCGACTGGCTATTGTTATGACGAAGGCTTTTGGGATTCAACCAGTTCTTCAAGCTCTTGAAGATCAAGATAAAAACCTTCGAGCCGGTGCTATACTCTGCCTTGGAAACACGAGAGATCCCCGCTACTTAGAGCTTCTTCTCCATAAGTTGAGTGATACCAGTTATAACGTCCATTTAGCCACGGTAACTGCGTTAGATACCATTGACCAACAGTGGAGAGAGAGTGAGTTAATAAAGAAAACATTTCCTCAATTTATTGAAGCTCTTCAATCGAATGATCCTTTTGTCCGAGAAACAGCAGCTTGGATTCTGAGAGAGCTCAAAGATCCAAGAGCGATAGAACCTCTTGTACAAGCCTTAGGAGATGTCGATCGATCAGTTCGCTTAGCCGTAAAATACGCTCTTGATACCATCGATTTAGAATGGCGAAATAGGGAAGAAATAAAAAAAATGATTCCTCAATTCATCGAAGCGTTGAGGAATGAACTGAGTGATATTCGAGCCGGAGCAGCCTACGCCCTTGGTGAGCTCAAAGACCCGAAAACGATGGAATTACTCATTCATGCTTTGGGAGATGTTGATGAAGAAGTTCGAAGAAATATCGCTTCAGCTCTTGATGATATTGATCCACAATGGAGGGAGAGCGCTCCAATCAAAAAGATGATTCCCCAATTTATTGAAGCGCTAAAAGATATTGATCCTGATATCTGGTTGGTTGCAAAAGAAGTTTTAAAGGAAGTTACTGGAGAAGATTTCGGAGATGATTATGATTCATGGTTGAGGTGGTGGAACGAAGAATCAAAGAAGTAAAGAATTTCAAAAGACATTCATTAGAAACCCAAGGAGAATAAAATAAAGAGAATACGGTATCAATGATTTATATTGGGTAGTCATTCAGTAAAACAAGCTCATCTCAAAGAAATTGATATATGATAGAATAAAAAGAGGTGGGGACAAGTGAAAAGGAGAAAATCTTCAAAAAAGTCTCTTTTCTATTTTGGAATATATATTAGTTTTTTTATGTTGGTTGTCCTTCTCTCTCCTGCCTATTCCTATAACCCATCCCGGTTTAATGGTGTTCAAGCATCCATTGTTGAAACCGATTATCAGCTTCCCTTCATGAACCAAGGAGAATATCGACTTGGGAATACTTCTCTAGGATTTGAGGAAGAACTTTCTTCAAGTGTTGCTGTTAATGCAATGGGGTATATTCACCAGAGTAAACCAGTGAGCTTTCAAACTGGAAACGATAGGCAAATCATATTATCTTTTGCAACTGTGGCTGCTGATGAGGAAGAAAGTCAAAAAGTCCAAGAAGCCCAGTGGGAAGAGGGAAAAGAAATTGAGGTAAAGGAAGAAGAATCTGGATTATCGCAATATTTCCAGGAAGGGGATTTTGTGACAGTTCAACCTTTTGCCTTTCAAGCTCAAGGAAATGGTCCGATCTATGGCTGGACCTGGCTCACCAAGAAAGGTGACCAGGCTTCCTGGATTTTCAAGCTTGAATCAGAACCAATCAAGGTCAAAGCTGCTGCCTTGAATTTTTCTTTATTAGTGACCAATCAGGTCAATGGAGGAAGTGGTTATACCTCGAATCCCAAAGTAAAAATTTTTGATTTAAATGGCAATCTGTTGGGGAGCTCCACTCTCTATCTGGTCAATACCTTCCGGCCGAAATATTCGGGTAATACCGTAGGGATTGGCTATCCGGCTTCAGACGCGATTGAACACTCGCTCATCAAGCAACTGGTTTCACAAGGTCAAAGCTTCATGGTGAACATCGAATGGCCGGCTCCCGACAAAAACCATTTTGCAGCAAAAAAAGACTCAGTTCTGCTTGCCTACGTTATGTCTTCCGAACCTTCCAAACAATCAGACCAAAATAGCCGTGAACAAAAAGAAAGGAAATAGCTGAAGTGAAAAAGGGAGGGGGTAGTACCGCCTTGCGGGTGTTTTTGGTCCCCGCAAGGCGGGTAAAGTCATTCAATCACTTCTCGAAAAGTTTGATAAATTCTCCATACCCTTCTTTTTCTAAATCCTCTTTCGGGATAAAGCGCAAAGCGGCTGAATTGATGCAGTAACGACGTCCGGTTGGTGGAGGCCCGTCATCAAAAACATGCCCAAGGTGAGAATCGGCATATTTGCTCCGCACTTCAGTTCGAACCATAAAATGGCTACTGTCGGTATTTTCTACAATGTTCTCTGGTATGAGAGGCTGAGTAAAGCTGGGCCAACCGGTTCCGGATTCAAACTTATCAAGAGAACTGAAGAGTGGTTCTCCGGAAACAATATCCACATAAATGCCTTCTTTTTTGTTGTCCCAGTATTCATTATTGAACGGCATTTCAGTGGCGTTTTCCTGAGTGACCTCATATTGGAGAGGAGTAAGTTTTTTACGAAGTTCATCGGGAGATGGCTTCTGATAGTTGGCGAATTTATTTTGATTTTCAGTCACGTTTTCATCATCCTTCCAGTATTTTTCTTGAAATTGATCACGTCCGGAAAAAGAACGGTAAACTTCGTAACGATTACTGGATTTTTTATAATAATCCTGGTGATATTCTTCAGCTGGGTAGAAAACAGAAACTGGAAGAATCTCGGTTACAATAGGATCATTAAATCTCCCTGACTTTTCCAGATCTTCTTTTGACTGCTCGGCGATGGTTTTCTGTTCTTGGTTGTGATAGAAAATGGCAGTGCGATATTGTGATCCTTGGTCAACGAATTGACCAAAGGGGTCGGTTGGATTAATGCTTTTCCAGAAGGCATCCAAAATTTCCCGATAGGTTATTTTTTCCGGATCATATGTTACCTCGACTGCCTCGTAGTGGCCAGTTGTTCCCGAACAGACTTGTTCATAAGTGGGATTTTCAGTGTGACCTCCGGTGTAACCTGATACAGCTTCGATTACTCCATCCAGTTTTTCCATAGCACTTTCTAAACACCAGAAACAGCCTCCGGCCAGAGTGGCTTTTTCCAGTTTCGAAGGATTCTGATTTGATTCTTGTGCTATTGCATAACTTCCAAAAATAAAGGGTAAAAGAATCAGCAATGCAAACAGGAGCCCTTTCATATTGATCACCTCATTCATTATCTGCAAATTTTTTCTATTGTATTGTGTAATGATTTTTTTGGGTTTTTATTCCTTTCGTAGAGAAATGGCGAAAAAGCCGAGGGGGTGAAAAGGCCGAGGGGGCGAGGGGGAGAGGGGGAGATTCTTCTCCCTTGATGGGAGAAGGTCAGGATGAGGGTGAAAATACCTCTATAAAAACGTCATTTCTGAGGAGTGCAGCGACGTGGCAATCTCATCCACCCACTCCGTTATTGCGAGGAGCGCATTGGGCGACGTGGCAATCTCCATCCACCCACTCCGTCATTGCGAGGAGCGTCCTCTGCGACGTGGCAATCTCATTTTTTAAGAATTTTAAAAAAGAAATATAAAAGATGAGATCCTCACGCCCTCGAAAAGCGAGGGCTCAGGATGACGGGTGTGGTGTTGGATGAGAGCCTCACGGCTTCGGAATACGAAGCCTCAGGATGACGTCTACGGCATTAAATGAGATCCTCACGGCCATAGGAACGAGAGGAGGATGAGCGAGAACTATTAGTTCTATCGCCCCTCTTTACTAAATGTACATTTTAGTTATAACCACGGTCTCCGTATGGCTGAAGTTTGTCCAGCCATTTTTCTTCAAGTTTTTTTAAAGCATCGGCTGGAGCGGTGTAATCGTCTTCTTTCTGTTTTAGCTCTTCCAATACTTCAAATACGAAAGCCTCTTTACCAAACTCAGTCCATTCTTTCTGCAGAGCTTTATTAGGATAACTCCCCATTTCTAACTGGAAAGTTTTACCATTTAGAGATTTAAGATTCATGGTGCTTCCTAAGAATATCTTTTGATTTTGGGTATTCTTTATTTGGTAAACACCGGCAACCGTTTTACTTTCTTTGAATTGTCTTTTTATTTCCTTTTTGTGATCCATAAGCATCCCTCTTCTTTATAATCCTTCTTTCAACCAGTATTCGCTTCCATCAGGTTTTCTTTCCATAAAACCATATTCGATAAGGTATCTTCGAATAGTTACGAAATCGGGATATCGATTTTTGATGATTTCATTCACTTCTTTTTCATCATATTTCCGATTTTTTTCAAAATCAGAAGCCAATTCTCTTAAAATAACCAATTTGTATTTTTCTTTGGCCGGAAAGGTTTTCAAATGGCTATTGATCCCTTTTGAAAAAAAATTATTTATAATTTTTTCTTTTTCTTCTTCAGTAATATTGTATCGTTGATCAACAATTTTAGCATTTTTATGGAGTGGCACAAAAACAGGTGCAAATTGATCCTTTTCTTTTAAAATTTCCATAAGAACCAAGAATAATTTGGATTGGCGTTCTCTTTCTTTAAACTGAAAACGATGATTCCGAATGGTTGAGACACTTCCAATGTTCATTTCCTTTTGTATTTCGCTATTGTTTTTTCCTTGATAAAAAAGATAAAGCAATTTCTTTTGGTGATCAGTTAAACCGGTCAATCTTTTATCTAAATTGATTAAATACTCAAAAACGGAATGGTGAGCTTTAAGAATATGGATTTCAATAAATTTTTCGGCTTCATACAACATTCCAGAATCAGAGTAAATAATTCCTTTTTCGATTTCCTTGCCACAAAGAAGACAAGTGAAATATTTATCTTGGTCTAAAAATCCTCGTTTTAAATCGGTTAGGGAGGCATTCCAAAATAATTCTGAATCACTCATTGATTAAACACATCCTTAAATAATTTAATATATATTAGATATAATATATAAATGTTTATTTATATGTCAAGATCAGTTAATGGAATAATAGACGATTAAATGAATTAAAAAAATACAAACTAATAAATTAAGGGGTGTGTACCTTTCTCATTTTTGTTTCATCACTTTTCATTTATTTTGGTAATTTCAAGATAGACCTTCATGCCACTTTGGTGGCACCAAATGAGGATGAAAACCTAAAATTCGACCTGCTATGGCATGATGATTATTGGAATTGAACTATATCTTGTAAAAAAAGCATAAGGAATTATTCTAAAAGGGAAGTTTGCATTTTGTATTGAGTTTGATAGAATTGAACCGGAAAAGAAGCCGAAACAAAAATTGTGATCTTTTCGAGGGAATGAATCGATGAAGGTTTATAACCGTTTTTTTCTAATCATGGTTGTAATGTTGCAGATCGCAACTATTCCAGGATGTATTGGAGATATTGGACAGCTATCGGGAATGTTAAGTGGACAGCCAGGGAGTACCTATTACGTTTCCTCAGAGGGTGATAACAATAATTCGGGAAATAGAGAAAACCCCTGGAAGACCCCCGGGTATGCCTCAAGACAACTTCAACCAGGCGATACGCTGGTTATTTTAGGCGGAGAATACCAGATCGACAATCAGGAAGAAAATCAAATGAAACCGGCTTCGGGAACTTCCTCTGCCTGGATTACCATCAAAGGTGAAGCGGGAAATAGACCCATTCTCAAGGGAAAAGACAATTGTCCAGCTATTCTTGACCTCTCAGGAAAGAGCAATATTCGAATTGAGAATCTTGAATTCACGAACGAAGAAGGATCAGTAGTTCAAAATGCTATACGAGTGGTAGGCGGAGTAATCCAGAATTTGATATTTAAGGACCTTTATATCCATCACATAGACGGGAATGGCATTCTCATGTCAGATGCTTATGGAGTAGAAATAATCCAGAACAAGATTGAGTACTGTGGAAAGGAAGCAATGGTCGGCAAGAACTTCCAGGGAGATGGGTGGAACCGGGTCACTATTCGTGATAGTCAATTTTCTTTTAGTGGTCATTATCCAACATCAAAAAAATCCAATGATGAACATACCTTTGATGGTTTGCGGATTGGTTCGTCGGTTGGACCAATAGAAATAACCAACTCAGTGTTTGAGAAAAACTTAGGAAACGGAATTTATACCAGAGCCAAAGTGAATCGAATTGTACAATGCTTAATTGACAATAATGGCGAAGACGGGATTGTTATGGGTGGTCAAGACGGAATAGTCGTGAATACCCTCATTTTTGGAGTTGGAGGAAAAAGCCTTAAAAATTCCGTTAACTCAGGAATAGTTATTGATGAAATTGTCGGAGAGAATACCAAGTTTAAAATCGTGAATGTAACTATTGATAATCCCTTAGAGAACCAGGGACCCCCTTTGAAAGTGGGGGTTTCCCAAAAAAAGGAGACCGGAGAGCTCATTTTTAGGAATAATATAATTATTTGTGGATCTCAACCAGTTGAAATCGGAAAAAATATTTCTCTTCAAGCTTCCCATAACCTGATATATCGGTCGGATGGGAAAACAGTTATGAGATTTGGAGAAAAAGAATATTCCAGCGAGGAGTTAAAAGCCACACAATTAATAGGGAATATCATGACCGAGGATCCACTTTTTGTTGATCCTTCTCGTGGTAAAAATAGTGGATATCATATCAAGGAAAACAGTTCAGCCCGAGATGCCGGAACTTCTGAGGATGCTCCATCAGTGGATCTAGATGGGAAACCACGTCCTCAAGGGAAGGGTTATGATTTGGGTGCTTATGAATTTGAGGAGGTAAAAAAATAGAAAAATTTTGATTCAACTATTGACATTTTGAACAAAAGATGGTAATCTTAAATCAACACGGATTCCGAGGAATAGGAAAGCCGTCAGGGTTAAAATCGATTGAAGCTCGAAATGAGCAGAAATCGAAAAACTCTTTTTCCTAAAAGAAAGAGAAAAGAGGTTTAACCCGCGAATTGCTGGGAAAGTTGATTTCTCAGTGATAAAAAGGCTGGATAGTTCGTTGGGATCCGTGTTTTTTTATGGATAAATATCTCATTTTCACTTTTTATTCCGTAAATATAAGAGTAAGTTTATAATATTCCCCTTGATCTCCAACTCCTTGCTATTTGAAGTCTCATAGCTATTTCTCAGTTTATTTGATTTTATTTGTACTTTCTATCCTGAAAATCCCATCTTTATAAATTCCCCATTGAGGAAGTAGGGGGTGTACCTTTTTCCGTCATTTTGAGCCAACTTTCTTTCTTCTATTTCTCCCCTTCTCCCCCTCGAACCCTTTCCCCTTCAGTATTTAAGGTCGTGAGGATCTCATCTGACACCCAAGGCGTCATCCCGAGGCTTCGTATTCAGAAGCCGTGAGGATCTCATCTTTTTCAATTCTTTTTTTAATAAAAACTTTAAAAGAATGAGATTGCCACGTCGCATAGGACGCTCCTCGCAATGACGGAGTGTGGTGGATGAGATTGCCACGTCGCATAGGACGCTCCTCGCAATGACGGAGTGTGGTGGATGAGATTGCCACGTCGCATAGGACGCTCCTCGCAATGACGGAGTGTGGTGGATGAGATTGCCACGTCG
>JAAYUT010000312.1 GCA_012517485.1 Candidatus Atribacter fermentans | reverse complement strand
ATGAAAGTTCCTGGAAACCGAGAACTCATTACTATTGTTGGCAATTTATTATCGATAACTCCAGGAGAGATTTTAAAACTTCAAGGAGAATGGAAAAATCATCCAAAATATGGTGAACAATTCCTAATCCATTCTTATGAATCGGTTGTTCCTGCATCGGTAAAAGGTGTAGAAAAATACTTAGGTTCCGGTCTCATTAAGGGCATTGGTCCAGTCATGGCCAAAAGATTAGTCAATAAGTTTGGAACCGATACACTGGAAATTATCGAAAAGGATATCCAAAAATTACAAGAAGTTGAAGGTATTGGAACAAAACGAATAGCAATGATCAAAAAAGCTTGGGATGAACAAAAGGATATCCGAAATGTGATGATTTTTCTTCAAGAACAAGGAGTAAGCCCTTCTTATGCAGTAAAAATATATAAACAATATGGACAGAATTCGATTAAAACAGTTCAAGAGAATCCCTATCGATTAGCAACTGATATTTTTGGAATCGGTTTTATCACCGCTGATCGAATTGCTCAAAAATTAGGCCTCCCGAAGGATGCTCCGGCACGAATTGAAGCTGGGGTACTCTATACTCTAAATAAATTTGCTGAAAATGGCCATGTTTTCGTTCCAACCTCGGTTCTTTTATCAAAATGTCAAGAAATCCTTGATGTTGAAGAAAATGAAGCGAAAAAAGCCCTTTTTAATTTATCTCACCAAGAATCAATATATATTGAAGAAATATCTAATCATGAAGAGGGAATCTATCTCACTCCATTCCATGTTGCCGAAACCGGAATCGTAGACAGGTTAAAAGCACTCGTTGAGTTTCCAAAAACTATTCCATTGTTTGGATTGGGGAAAACCCACCAAATTATATTTAAAGAATTAGGCATTCACTTAGATGAAAGTCAACAGCAGGCCTTACACGCTGCATTAGCTGAAAAAGTACTGGTCATAACCGGGGGACCGGGGACCGGAAAAACGACTTTAATTAAAGCTATAATTTGTCTATACAAAAAAATGGGTTATCAAATACTTTTAGCTGCACCAACCGGCCGAGCAGCCAAACGAATGACTGAAGCAACTGGATTTGAAGCGAAAACTCTTCATCGGCTATTGGAGTATTCACCCAAAGATAACCAGTTTAAAAAAAATCATGAAAGTCCTTTGAATGCTGATGTACTTATTATTGATGAAACCTCGATGATCGACACAATTTTAATGTATCATTTTCTCAAAGCTATCCCTCCAAATGCCACTCTCATTTTAGTTGGAGATGTTGATCAACTTCCTTCAGTAGGAGCAGGGAATTTACTTCGAGATTTGATTGAATCTGAAGTAATCCCGACCGTGCGGCTCACAAAAATTTTTCGTCAGGCACAAGATAGTTTAATTGTTTTGAATGCTCACCGTATTAATCATGGTCAATTCCCACTCCTTGATTTTTCTCCTGGGAAACCTCAGGATTTCTATTTCTTCCCCTGCAATGAACCAGAAAAGGCTTTGCAAACTATTCTGGATCTCTGTTGTCAGAAAATCCCAAAGACTTTTGGATTCCATCCCTTAGAGCATATTCAAGTCCTTTCGCCTATGCACCGTGGTTTAATAGGGGCAGCTAACCTCAATATTGAATTACAAAAAAGTCTGAATCCCTCTTCCAAAGCCGAAATCAGCCGAGGTGGGAATAGTTTTCGAATAGGAGACAAGGTCATGCAAATTCGGAATAACTATGATAAAGATATATATAACGGGGATATTGGTAAAATAACCAAAATTGATCGAGAAATTCAAGAAGTTACCATAAACTACGATGGGAAAGAAGTAAATTACGAATTCTCAGAACTTGACGAAATTGTTCTGTCCTATGCAATTTCCATTCACAAATCTCAGGGAAGTGAATATCCGGCCATTGTCATTCCATTACTTACCCAGCATTATATGATGTTACAAAGGAATCTTCTCTATACGGCAATAACTCGTGGTAAAAAATTGGTGGTTTTAGTAGGCAGTAAAAAAGCCATTGCAATTGCAGTTCGTAATAATCAGCCGCTTAAAAGGTACACCCGATTAAAAAACCGACTTCAAGACTCTTTTAACTCAAATAAATAATTTAAATTGTATTCAATCCTGAAAAACCACGGGCATGAGAAATCAAACCCCTACAAAAGAATTTTTATTGTAGCGACATGCCATGGCATGTCGAACCTTGGGCTTTCACCCTCATCCTCACCTTCTCCCAGCAAGAGAGAAGGAACTTCTACTCGTCATTGCGAGGAACGAAGTGACGTGGCAATCTCATGAGTTCAATCCTTTTTATTCCACTTTCTTTTGATAAATGTAGTTTGTTAAGGATTCGTTTTTTCCAATTCTTTCAAATCCTTCTAACCCCCTTTTTTGAAAGGGGGAAATTGATTCTTGAGTATAGATTTTCATCCTCATTTGGTGCAACCTAAGAATGGCGGTTTTTATTAAAATTGATGCAGAACTAAATCTTCAACCATGCTAATTATTAACTGATCATTAAAAGGATTCCTATTTTCTCGATAAACCTTTTCTACCGATTCAACCAAATTCTCCGGAATTACTAAATCTGAAACTTCTCGAAGGTATAAGGCATTTTCATAATGTTGATTGGCTATTTCATAGATCATAACCT
>JAAYUT010000311.1 GCA_012517485.1 Candidatus Atribacter fermentans | reverse complement strand
GGTAAAAAAAATGCCTCTCTCTTCAGAAGGAAAGAATGGCTCAATAGTGGAATATTTTGAACAATTCCCCTCAAGCTTTTCAAAGCATAATTTCAAAACAGTAAACACTGAATTTGCACTCTGGATTATAACTCGGAATGTAACTTATGAAAAATTTGAGGAATTATAAAAATTGAGTCGAACTAAATAGGAGAGGGCTTCGGTTCAAACAAGCTCACCCCTAGCTCATTTTAACCTAAGCCCTCTCCTCCCCTGAGGGGGAAATTAGAATGAGGGTTAGAATGAATTCGTTTTCATACAAAAATCCAATTTGAAATTCCATAATACATAATACATATTTTTAAAAATATTGCAAGTCCCTTCTTAAAAAATTAACATTTTTGATTACTTATTTAATAAATTTATTCATATTTATTTTCTGAATTCCTAAAATTTCAATTAAATCATGAGCATTTCATCCTTCATCCTGAACCCTTATGCTTCTCCTTTTTCCTCTCGTCCCTTGAGTGGAGTTGACGAACATTGATATAGGTATAATTTTTAATCACCCTGAATTTCCATAGATTTAAAAAAAGGGTTTCTTATTAATCTTGCCAATCAGGTTGGTTAAATAAGGTTGGTTATGACTTTGAATACTATTAAGAGTGGAGTCAATGTTAAAAATGTCCAGCACGGCTTTAAATAGGTGAATAGTTTTCTCTATATGTTTCCCCTAAAATGAAAATAATGAACAATAGTCCTGTTTTTTCTATCTCTAATCCTACACTTGATAAGAAACCATCTCGATGAAAAATCATATTCATAGCAAAAGATTCGTGTCAATAATCTGATCGAATCGAATTCCCTAATTTTTTACTTATAACAAAAGTTGAAGAGAAATATCTAAAGAAAGTGCAACTGATTTCCTCGACTTTCAGCGATTTTCGCTTTTCGGATATCTACAAATCACTACTCTCCATCGGTATTTTTTTCTCTCTAAATAAGGGTTTTAGGGTTGGATATAGTTTTGCATAAAATTGAAAAAAGCTTTGATATATCTTTCGGTTCTTTTCATGAGGATGAAATTGTCGACCTTGAGCCAATAAAGGTTTAATATCGGAAAAATCTTTTTTTATTTTCATCCCCACCAAAGCACAAAAAGCAGCACCAAAACAAGGACCTAGGGAGCTTCTGGTAGGGACAGTGACTTCACTACCGCAAATATCGGCTATCATTTGACTCCATACTTTGCTTTGGCTTCCGCCACCTGTAACAACTATCTCCTTTATTTTGGTAAGATTTATCGTGGCTTCAAAAGCTTGCCGAATTCCAAACGTCACTCCCTCTAAAGTTGCTCGGATCATATCAAGATCGGTTGTTTGATCAGTAAGACCAAAAAAAACTCCCGTGGCACTTGGATCTCTGTAGGGACATCGTTCTCCAACCAAGTAGGGTAAAAAAAATAAACCATGCGAACCGCATGGAATGGTAGAAAGAAGGTCTTCTATCTCATGGTATTTCCTTTTCTTTTCTCCTATTATAACCCCTAAAATCCATTCATAGGCACGACCAACGTTGAGCAATGGTGCAATATATAAATATTGGTGTAAATCCGGACCGCTCAGAACAAAAAGTCCTTCAGATTGAGGTGGAGAGTATTCGGATTTTACCACTGCAACCCATCCAGTGGTTCCTAAGTAGCAATGTGAACGATCGGAGCCGACCACTCCTGACCCTACTTGTGATGCACCGGCATCCCCCAACCCGCAAAAAACCGGACACCCAGCATTGATTCCAGTTTTCATCGATGCATCTTGACTGACGACACCAACCTGTTCTGTTGCTGGAGTGATGGGGGGAAAAAGAGAACTGCTTAAACCAATATCTTCTAAAACTGACTTTTCCCACCGTCGAGAAAGAATATTCATAGCACCGGTTGTTGAAGCATTCGTTGGATCGGTTGCATGGTGTTTGGTTAAACGAAAAATAATAAAATCCTTGGCTCCACTCACCACTGTTTTAGCCAAATGATACCATTCTGGATGATGATTTTTTATCCAAAGAAGTTTTGCTACAGTCGTGGCATGATCAATTTGATTCCCAAAAATTTGTAAAATTCTTTTTTTCCCTACTCTTCTATGAATCAAATTAGCTTCTTGAGTTGCACGAGAATCGGAATAGAGCAATACTCGATGAAGAGGGTTTCCAGAATGATCAAGAAGTAAGCAGTTTTCCATTTGACCACTCAATCCGATGGCTACAATTTGTTGAGGATTTAAATTCCTCTTCCAAAAAGTATCCAATCCTCGAATGACTGCCTTCCACCAATCCTCTGGCGATTGCTCAATCCATCCTGAATAGGGATGATAAGTTGGATATTCTTCTCTCGTCGAAATGATTTCATTCCCTTCAAAATCATAAAAAGCCATTTTCGTCCCGCTGGTTCCAACATCAATCCCAAGAACCCCGGGCTGTTTTGGAATCGATC
>JAAYUT010000310.1 GCA_012517485.1 Candidatus Atribacter fermentans | reverse complement strand
TAATAACCCATTAAAATGGTTATTAGATAGAGAAAATTTATAAAAATAAATGGAGGTAATATAAATGGCCAACGAATCAGCCACTATTGTCCAAAGACTTTGGAACTATTGCAATGTCCTTCGGGATGATGGTGTCAGTTATGGTGATTATGTCGAACAATTAACCTACCTCCTATTTCTCAAAATGGCCGATGAGCAGACTCAACCACCCTATAACAAACCTTCGAGCATCCCGCAAGGACTTGATTGGCAAAGCCTTATAGAAAAAGATGGTGATGCCTTAGAAATCCATTACCGTCACATTCTCGAAAGCCTCGGGAAAGAAAAAGGGATGCTGGGGGTCATTTTCAGAAAATCTCAAAACAAGATACAAGATCCAGCAAAACTCAAGCGTCTGATTGAGCTCATTAATGACGAAACTTGGATTGGCTTAGATATTGATATCAAGGGAGATATTTACGAAGGGCTTTTGCAGAAAAACGCTGAAGATGTGAAGGGAGGAGCAGGGCAGTATTTTACTCCTCGATCCCTTATTAAAGCTATGGTAGAAGTTGTCCGTCCCGAACCAGAACAAACCATCTGTGATCCTGCCTGTGGAACAGGGGGATTTATATTGGCCGCCCATGACTTTATTTCTCAGAATTACCAACTGGATATCGATCAAAAGAAATTTTTAAAATTTCATACTTTTAAAGGGAAGGATATTGTTGATGGCGTCGCAAGACTCTGTGTCATGAATCTTTTTCTCCATGGTATTGGAGGAGAGAAAAGTCCTATAGAGGTTGGAGATTCTCTGATTTCTGACCCCGGAGAGAGGTTTGATGTCGTTCTCACCAACCCTCCTTTTGGAAAAAAGAGCAGTATTACCATCGTGAATGGTGAAGGGAAATCAGACCGGGAAACATTAGTCTATGAACGCCAGGATTTCTGGGCGACCACTTCCAATAAACAACTGAATTTTCTCCAACACGTTAAAACTATTACCAAAATGAATGGAAAAGTCGGGATTGTCGTCCCTGATAATGTTCTTTTTGAAGGTGGTGCTGGCGAAACCGTCCGAAGAAAGCTGCTTGCCGAATGCGATGTCCACACCCTTTTACGGCTTCCCACGGGAGTATTTTATGCTCAGGGAGTGAAAGCCAATGTCCTTTTCTTTGATAGAAGACCAGCCAGTGAAAAACCTTGGACGACGAAGCTCTGGATATATGATTTGAGAACCAACATGCATTTTACTCTTAAAACAAATCCCCTTAGGTATGAAGATTTAAAGGATTTTATTAAGTGCTATAACCCGGAAAATCGAATGGAAAGAAAAGAGACCGAGCGATTCAAAGCGTTTACCTATGATGAATTGATGCAAAGAGATAAGGTTAGTCTCGATATTTTCTGGCTCAAAGACGAAAGTCTTGAGGATTCAGAAAATCTCCCCTCTCCGGATATTATTGCGAGTGAAATTGTCGAGAATTTAGAATCAGCCTTAGAGCAGTTTAACAGTATTTATGAGGATCTAGGAAAGGAGATTGTTTAAATAATAATTTTACGGTACCTGGCACTTAGAAATTCAGGGGTCAGGTCTTGATTCTTGAATTTTGAAGGTGTTCGATTGGAGAAACATAGATTTTCTTAATTTAGCAAGATGAAGAAAAATGAGATAAATACCAAATTCCATTACTAGTAACTGGTGACATATTAAATCTTATAATGTAATGATGATTTAATTTAGGCCAAAAGAGATGAAATGGTGAATAAGATTGCTGTTAAGATATGTGCCTGTGATAAAATACAGAAAAGGTCTTTCACTTTTTAATGATGAAAATTTATGATATGTGCAGATTGGAATAAATAAAACAGTTTTTTAACTTCTTGAGTAGAGGAGTTTTTTTTGGAGGAATATTATGCATAATGAGTTTACAGCTATTATTGAAAAGGACGGAGATTGGTACATTGCTTACTGTCCAGAAGTTCCAGGAGCTAATGGGCAAGGAAAAACAATTGAAGAAAGTAAAAAAAGTTTGTCTGAAGCAATTCTACTTATAATGGAAGAACGACGTAGAGATAGTATGCGCGGATTACCTGACGATGCTATTTGTGATATTATTACAATTTCATGAAAAGACAAACCCTCCTTCGGCACTTACGAAGATATGGTTGTTATCTTAAGAGAGAAGGAAAGGCACATTCCTTGTGGATGAACCCATCTTCAGGAGCGATTGAAACTATACCCCGACATGCCGAAATCCCCGATAAACTTGCCAAAAAAATTTGTAAAGGATTAGGAATCCCAGTTATACAAAGAAAGAATGTTGAGAATTAGGTCTTGATTCTTGAATTTTTTAATGATTGCCAACAATGAAATACCTTGGAAAATAGGTGGAAGAGGGGGTAGTAATAGGAGTTATGAGCTGCAAGTAAATAAAGATGATAGATTTGTTGAATTTCTGGATTAAATTCAAAATCTCATCATCAACTATATCAAATTTAATTCGAGGTAAATCTCCACCTGGTTGAATTTGTACAAAATTTAATTTCTGACTTTTCCCCCGCATTTCAAATCGTATTAATTTATTATCAATATAACCCAATTAGATTCAAAAATTGATAACCATAGGGGATGGGGCAAACAATT
>JAAYUT010000309.1 GCA_012517485.1 Candidatus Atribacter fermentans | reverse complement strand
TGCAACCTTAGCCTATTTTGGTTACTTAAAGGGATATGAATACATACATCAGGCAATTGCAGATCAAGAAATAAAAAATCTTCTTGACGATGTTCTTAAGGAAACCTCAACCGCTATTCTTCGTAAATATCCGGATTTAGACTCTATTGAAATAAACGAATTCGTTGAAGATTTAAAAGAACGTTTTTTTAACCCACTACTTATGGATACAGTATATCGAGTTGGAAGAGATCCAATTCGTAAGCTTGGAGAGGATGACCGGATAATTGGGGGAATTGCTCTTTGTCAATCTCAAAAAGTCTTTCCAGATGCCATATTAAAGGTAGCTGGAATTGCATTAATCTATGATTATAATCAAGATGCCGATGCGGTGAAGCTCCAAAATATGATCAAGAACGAAGGAATTAAAGAAGTCATTCATAAATTATGTGGTCTTGATCCTGAGTCTGATATTGGCGAGAAAATTATCCAGACTTATTATCATTTCCGGGAGCGATTTCGGAAAGGATGAAAAAAGTAAATTGTAAACTTCCCCTGGGGAAGAATTGAGAGGAGTGGAGTAAATGAAAGCAGCTGTTTATTATGGACCGGGAGACTTGAGAATCGAAGAATGCCCCCTTCCTGAAATTGGACCGGGAGATATTCTTCTTAAAGTTGGTGCGTGTGCAATATGTGGAACTGATATGCGAATTTTTCGTCACGGTCATAAAGGTGTAAAAATTCCCCAAATTGTTGGCCATGAAATTGCAGGCACAATTGCTGACATTGGAAAAGAAGTCAAGGGATATACTGTTGGGGATAAAGTAGCAGTAGATCCTATTGTATCATGTGGTGAATGTTTTTACTGCCGACGGGGATTGACCAATCTATGCCTCACTTTTAAGGAAAATTATGAAGCTTTCGGATATTATTATCCTGGTGGATTTGCTGAATATATGCGGATTCCAGAAAAAGCCATACGACGAGGAAATCTCATCCCGATTAAAAATGAATTGGCTTTGGAAGAAGCTGCTATTGCAGAACCAATGGCTTGCGCTTTAAACGGTCAGATGTTATCTCAGGTTGGAGTTGGTGATCATGTGTTAATTATTGGTGCTGGCCCAATAGGTTGTATGCATATTTCCTTAGCAAAAACTTTAGGAGCAACCAAAGTCATTATTTCCGAATTCCAGGAAGGCCGTTTAAACTTGGCTCGTCAGTTTGGGGCTGATGTTTACGTGAATCCTATGCAGGAGGACCTGAAAGAAGTTCTTATGAAGGCAACGAATGGAATTGGTCCTTCGGTTATTATCATTTCTGCCCCCGCTCGAAAGGCACAAGAAATGGCGTTGGATCTGGCTGCAAATCAAGCCCGAATCAACTTTTTTGGAGGGCTACCGAAAGACGATCACCTGGTGAGCCTCGACAGCAACATCATCCATTATAAAGAACTCTTTATTCATGGGACGAGCGGAACGACTTCAAATCATATTCATATGTGTATTGAATTGATGGCCGGGAAAAGGGTGAATGCTTCTCAGATCATAAGTAAGGTCATCTCTTTAGAAGAGCTTCCAGCCATGTTAGTTGAAGCTGAAAAAGGAAATTATCTGAAAATAGTCGTCAAACCTTAAAACAAATGAATTGATTGGTTGATAGATCAATTTTTAACCGGAATTCAAAGCGCATATGCTAACGCGACTTGTTGTGATCTGCACAATTTTTGGGGGTGTTTACCTTGAAATCAAAAGACAAATTACTTCAAATGTATAAGGATATGCTTCGTATTCGCCGTTTTGAAGAAACGGTAAGCGACCTTTTTTCCCAGGATAAAATCCGAGGAACAACTCATCTTTATATAGGTGAAGAAGCCGTCGCTGTTGGAGCCTGTTATGCGATTCTTTCTGATGACTATATTACTTCAACACATCGTGGACATGGTCACTGTATCGCAAAAGGGGCTACTTTGCGGGAAATGATGGCTGAGTTATTTGGGAAAATTACCGGGTATTGCAAGGGTAAAGGAGGTTCACTTCACATTGCTGACCTTAATGCAGGGAATCTTGGTGCTAATGGAATTGTTGGAGGTGGGATTCCAATCGCAACTGGTTCGGGATTGACGAGTAAATATAAAAAAACTGGGAAGGTGACCGTCTGCTTTTTTGGTGATGGAGCTTCCAACACCGGAGCATTTCATGAAGCAGTGAATATGGCGGCTACCTGGAAGTTACCAGTTGTTTTTGTATGCGAAAATAATCTTTATGCCATGTCAACACCGGTGCGAGAGGCTTTTCCAATTTTAGATATTGCTGAACGTGGTCAGGCTTATGGAATGCCTGGAATAGTAGTAGATGGAATGGATGTATTAGCCGTTATGGAAGCTGTTGAGCAAGCAGCGGAAAGAGCTCGTCGAGGGGAAGGTCCAACACTCATTGAATGTAAAACCTATCGCTACTTGGGACATTCAAAAAACGATCCAAGAGCTTACCGGACCAAAGATGAAGAAAAACAATGGAAGGAACGCGATGCGATAAAACGATTTCGTAAATGGCTGCTCGAAAACACCATTGCTACCGAAGAAGAAATTCAAACTATTGATGAAGAAGTTGAAAATGAAATAACTGAAGCGGTTGAATTTGCTGAATCGAGTCCCTACCCCCCACTGGAAGAAATCGTCAAAGACGTTTACGTTGAAGAAGATTTTGCCGAAAAAGAGCGGAAAAAAGGAGTAAAAATCGTTCGCACTTTTGAAGAATATAGCAATAATCAAAATCTCCGAAATATTACCTATCGTGATGCTTTAAATGAAGCCTTAAGAGAAGAACTCAATCATGACCCCAATGTGGTTTTGATTGGAGAAGATATTGGTTTATATGGGGGAGCCTATGGAGTAACTCGGGGATTGTGGCAGGATTTTGGTGATGAAAGAGTGAGAAACACTCCCATTTCGGAAGCAGCCATAATAGGATGTTGTGTCGGTTCAGCAATAACCGGTCTGCGTCCTGTTGGAGAATTGATGTATGTGGATTTTGCAGGATTAGCTATGGATCAAATTTACAATCAAGGGGCAAAGATTCGTTATATGTTTGGCGGGAAAGCCCGAGTTCCGATGGTTATTCGTACTGAGGGTGGTTGTGGGCGATCTTCGGGAGCCCACCATGCTCAAAGCCTGGAAGCTTGGTTTATGCATGTTCCTGGCCTCAAAGTAGTCATGCCAGCTACTCCTTTTGATGCGAAAGGCCTTCTTAAATCAGCTATACGAGAAGATAACCCAATTATTTTTATCGAACATAAAATGTTATATAACACCAAAGGTTTAGTTCCTGATGATGAGTATCTTATCCCAATAGGAGTTGCTGATGTGAAAAAATCGGGTACTGATGTAACGGTGGTTGCTTATTCGCGGATGTTGTTGGTTGCAATGGAAGCCGCCGAGACATTGGAAAAAGAAGGCATTCATATTGAAGTTATTGACCCCCGAACTTTGTTACCCTTAGATATTAATACCATCGTAACATCAGTAAAGAAGACCGGAAAAGTAATAATTGTTTCTGAAGCGTGTAAAACCGGTGGTCCGGGGGGAGAAATCGGGATGCAAATTATTGAAAAGGCTTTTGATTATCTTGATGCTCCAGTTGTGCGTTTAGGCGCAGCCGACGCGCCAGTTCCCTGTAGTCGCTATTTAGAAGATAATTCTATTCCCCAACCTCAAGATGTAGTCAATGCAGTGAAAGGGTTGTTAGAGTAATTCGAGTGAATTGGTAGGAGTGATCTTGATCCTGATCATATTTTATGGAAAAAGTCAACGGGCGCAAATTTATTGCGCCCCTTAAATTTTTTTGATTTTTCCTCCACATTAATACTCTTTAAATCTTATCATCATGGGGAGGATTTTAAATATTTTTATATTTATTATCGAGACAGCTCGCAATTGTCACCTTAAAAAATAGATTAAGGAATAGAAAATGGATCGAAATACTGAAATCAGGTTTTATTTTTTGGTTGGTATCATATTTTATTTCTTAGCAATCTCAATGATCATTACTGGTGCTGCCCTCCCTAAATGGATGGACATTTTCCAGGTAACTGCTGGTCGAGCTGGAAGGCTCTTTTTCCTTTATTATTTAACTTATGTGATTACCACTTTTTCCAGCGGTTTTCTTTGTGATCATTTCGGGAAAAAACCCATAATTATCTTGAGTCAATTGTTTCTTGGGATCGGTTTTTTTTGTATAAGTACAGCCCACTCTTTTTTGGTTATAGAATTAGGGATGTTAATTATGGGATTAGGTGGAGGTTTTTGTGAAGCACCCATGACTGGTCTCATCTCGCAAGCTTTTAATGGTCGAGAGGGATTTGCTCTAAATATGAGTCAAATATTTTTTGGAATCGGAGCTGCCAGTGGCCCCTTTTTAACCGGTTATCTTTTAGGAATTGGCTTTAACTGGAGATATTTATATTTCCTGCCCTCG
>JAAYUT010000308.1 GCA_012517485.1 Candidatus Atribacter fermentans | reverse complement strand
CTCATTTCATACTTTTTTGAATAATGAAAAGATGAGATCCTCACGGCTTCAAAAAGCGAAGCCTCAGGATGACGGGTGTGGTGTCAGATGAGATCCTCACGCCCTCAAAAACGAAGCCTCAGGATGACTGATTAAAAGCACCCTCCCCGCCGCGAAAGCGGCACCCCTCCACGGAGGGGAATTGTTGATTTTATTCCCCCATTGAGGGGGGATTCAGGGGGGTGCGCCTTTCTCTTTTTTGTTTCATCACTTTTTACTTACTCATTTATTTTCAGGATAGATTTGAATGGCTACTATGATTCATCATGTTCTTTAATTCGAAGAACTTTGGCACCGCGAATTTTTCCATCTTTGAGTTCCAATAATGCCTTATTGGCATCTTCGAGCGGATAAATCTGTATTTCTGGACGAATTGATGCTTCTGCTGCTAATTGCAAAAATTCTTGAACATCAGTTCGGGTGACATTCGCCACACTCTTTACTTCCTTTTCCATCCACAGGTCTTTAGAATAGCTGAGTTGGAGAAGAAAATCCTGGTCGCGACTTTCTTTGCGTATGGCATTGATGACCAGTCTCCCACCTTTCTCCAAATGTCGAAGTGATAGAACTACCGGTTTCCAGGCTGGAGTGGTATCGATAATGAGGTGAAGCTTCTCCGGTGGCTCATTTTCAAAATCCCCTACCCAGGTTGCTCCTAATTCTCGAGCAAAGATTCGCTCTTTCTCATTTCGAGTGAAAACATATAATGGAGAGGATGGAAAAAGGTGCTGAGCGGCTTTTAATACTAGATGGGCTGAGGCTCCAAATCCAGAAAAACCGATTTTCATCCCATTTTGGACATTCCCTAATTTAAGAGACCGATATCCTACCGCTCCGGCACAGAGCAAAGGTGCCGCTTCTTCATCTGTGAAGGCAGATGGCATGGGAAAAGCATAATCCTCTTTAACCACGGTATATTCGGCATAACCACCGTGGGCATCTCTACCAGTCGCTTTGAATTCGGCACAGAGATTTTCTCTTCCTTCAAGACAAAAAGAACAATGCCCACATGCCGCGTGAATCCAGGCAATGCCCACCCGATCTCCTATCTTGAGCTTTTGGACATGACTCCCCTTCTCAACTACCCGTCCTATGATTTCATGTCCAAGAATCATCGGAAAATAAGAAGGAGGAGTTCGCCCTTCGATTTCATCTAATTCAGTCCGACAGACTCCACAGGTTGCCACTTCAACAACAACTTCGTTTTCTTTATATGAGGGATAGGGAAACTCAACCAGTTCTAAGGGCGAACGATCTTGGTTTAAATCCCAAAGGTGTTTAAGAACCATTGCTTTCATAAATACTACCTCCTATTGGTATTATAGCGTTTCAGAAAAAGGATAGGTATAAATTACCTCACCCTCGTTTGATAAGGAAAACATAATAAGGCATCATCTTGAGTCATCGTTTTTTTAGGGCGTAAGGATTTCATCCGACACGGCAGATGTTATCCTGAGACTTTGTGTTTCGAAGCCCTGATGATCTCATCTAACAACACTGCCGTCATCCTGAGGCTTCTTTTTATGAAGCCGTGAGGATCTCATCTGACACCATACCCGTCATCCTGAGCCCTCGCTTTTCGAGGGCGTGAGGATCTCATTTTTTCGATTTTTTTTTATTAAAACTTTAAAGGATGAGATTCTCACGTCGCATAAGACGCTCCTCAGAATGACAAAGTCGGTGGATGAGATTCTCACGTCGTCCGGCAAAACACCGGACTCCTCAGAATACCTGATCGGGAAATGAGATTCTCACACATCGTTGTGCTCCTTGCAATAACGGAATAGGAATAAACTCAAATCCACCCAACCCCTTTATTAAAGGGGTACCTTCCCCCTCCTTGTTCCTCGGTGGGAGAAGGTCAGGGTGAGAGAGCACATATTTTTATCCTCAACCATTGCTTCAAAAAAAAGCAAGAGGGTCTTTCAACCTATTGATAAGCGGAGCAATCTTTGGTAACGTTTTGGATAAACAGAATTACTGTTTTCTGCCATATTTTCGTTGTTGAATAAATATTTTTAAAGAAACGAAAGATATCTGTAAAGAGATAAAAATTAATTGTAAAAAACTCGAGGTTAGTCAATGGAAGAGCCTCAAGAGGCAATATGTCAACTGTGCCATCGAAAATCGATTCTCATTTCTTCTTTTTTAGGCGTATGTCGAGACTGTATTCTGAACAATTTTCCTTCCTCCCTCCCCTTTATTGAAAGAGCACACCAAAAAGTTCGGGCGAACTTCCACTTACCATATTTTTGCACTAGTGACCATTCATTTTGCAACCAGTGTATTCACCAGTGTTATGGAGGAAAAAAGAGCTATTGCGGTTTAATAGAGAAAGGAAAAAGATGGGCAGGAACCCCAAATAAAGGTTTATTAGAATGGTACTATGACCCTATCCCAACCAATTGTGTAGCCTCTTTTGCTTGTCCAGAAAGAGACCATAAGGGATATAAGAATTTAGCTGTCTTCTATGGGGGTTGTAACTTCAATTGCCTCTTCTGCCAAAACTGGCATCATCATTTACTTGTCGAAAAGAAATCACCTCTCATCGGAGTCGATGAATTAGAAAAGGCGGTTCATTCAAAAGTTGCTTGTGTTTGTTTCTTTGGTGGGGATCCTATCCCCCAAATTACTCACGCGCTGGCTTTCGCTACCAAAATAAAAGAGAAGCTCCGTATCTGCTGGGAAACCAATGGGAGTGCCAGTCACGAGCTCATTAAGAAAATGTTTTATCTTTCTGCAGAAAGCGGGGGAATCCTAAAATTTGATCTGAAAGCCTTTGATGAAAGGAT
>JAAYUT010000039.1 GCA_012517485.1 Candidatus Atribacter fermentans | reverse complement strand
TACTTTGATATTATTTTTGATTTTTTTATTCATTATTTTGCAATCCTCCTCAGAAAAAAGAAAAGCTTTTAAAAAGCATAGATGGTTATTATAATTCAATATCTATTGTTCTTTCAACCTTCAGTTTCTATCCTGGAAATAAATGAGTAAGTAAAAAGTGATGAAACAAAAAAGAGAAAGGCACACCCCCCTGAATCCCCCCTCAATGGGGGAATAAATTCAACAATTCGAGCTATACTCAAAAGTTGTGTTTGCAGGTTAGAAAAAGGTGGCGTATCCTAAGGTCATGATCCAATCAAATCAGACCTTAAAAAAGAAAAGAGGGATACGCCATGATTAAGAATACCTCAACTCAAGGGGAAAAGAAAGAGAGTATCACCACTGACCTCATAACTGAGGTTTTAAAAAAAGGAGCTCAAGAATTGTTAACCAAAGCCATTGAAGCTGAAGTGAGTGAATTCCTCAAAAATTATGAATCACTTCACGATGACCAAGGACATCGGGTCATTGTTCGTAATGGGTATCTTCCGGAGCGAACCATCCAAACTGGCATTGGACCGATCCCGGTAAAAGTCCCCCGGGTTCGGGATAAACGAACAAAGGAGGAAAGCAAAATTCACTTCACCTCTCACATCTTGCCACCCTATCTGCGCCGAACCAAAAAAATAGAAGAACTCCTCCCTTGGCTCTATCTGAAAGGCATTTCCAGTGGCGATTTCCCGGAAGCTCTTCAAGCTCTTTTCGGACCCCAGGCTCCTGGTCTCTCTCCAGCCACCATCAGTCGACTCAAGACTCTGTGGATTAGAGATGTTCAAGAATGGAAAAAACGGGACCTCTCCCAAAAGCACTATGTCTACTTCTGGGTCGATGGTATCTATTTCAATGTTCGAGGGGAACAGGAACGATCCTGCATCCTCATTGTGATTGGGGCAACCAGCGAGGGAGACAAAGAACTGGTTGCCATTGAAGATGGTTTTCGGGAAAGCGTCGACTCCTGGCAGGACCTTTTATATGACCTCAAAAAGCGAGGATTAGCAACGGGACCAAAATGTGCCGTCGGAGACGGAGCACTCGGTTTTTGGAAAGCGCTCACCCTCGTCTATGGAGAGACCAGGAAACAACGGTGTTGGATGCACAAAACTGGCAATGTTTTGGATAAGCTCCCCAAACATCTCCAAAAGAAAGCCAAAGAAGAGCTTCATGATATCTGGATGGCGGCCACGAAAGAAGAAGCTGAAAAAGCTTTTGATTGTTTTTGTACTCACTATGGAGTGAAATACCCCAAAATTGCTGAGTGTCTAGAAAAAGATCGAGCTCTCTTGCTGACCTTTTATGATTTTCCAGCTGAACACTGGAAACATCTCCGAACCACTAATCCGATTGAATCAACCTTTGCGACGGTGCGACTCAGAACTGATAAGACCAAAGGATGTTTGTCTCGTTTTTCTCTTCTGGCAATGGTTTTTCGTCTGGCTCTTTCAGCTGAACAATCCTGGAAGAGACTCGATGGAGTGAAGCTGCTTCCTTTAGTCTTTGAAGATGTTAAGTTTGTCAATGGAGTACAAAAAGATGAGAACGCTGCCTGATTCTTCCTTAAACACAAGATTTGACAAAAGCTCGGAATAAAATCAACAATTCCCCTCCGTGGAGGGGTGCCGCTTCCGCGGCGGGGAGGGTACCTTTCATCAGTCATCCTGAGCGGTGCTTTTCCGCGTGAGGATCTCATTTTTTGATTTTTTCTTTTATTCTTTAATTTTTTTTCTCCCCCTCTCCACCTCGGACTTTATAAGATACAAGTCTATGTCTTTCCAAGCTGAATATCTGTTACAATAAAATTATCACTGACACACATAATAACCGAAAGGAGATAAAAAATGTATTTATCAGCAATTCATCAAGCTATTGAAACAAATCGTCAATCCATTCTCGATCATTTTTTTGAGCTTCTCCGCATGCCAACTATTAGCGCTGACTTCAAATATAAAGATAATCTTCATCATGCCGCCCATTGGCTGGTTCAATACTGTCAAAAAATTGGCTTTGAAGCTCGAATTCTTCCCACTTCAGGAGCACCAGTGGTTTTTGCTGAGTACTGTCCTTATCCAAACCTGCCTACTCTGCTCATCTATGGTCATTATGATGTTCAGCCCGTCGATCCCTTAGAACAGTGGCTTACACCTCCATTCGATCCCACCATTAAAGGAGATATGATCTATGCACGTGGTGCCGATGACGACAAGGGACAGTTTTTTTCTTTCTTAAAAGCTATGGAAATCATCAATTCACAAACTGGTTCACTTCCTGGTAACTACAAAATTGTTATTGAAGGAGAAGAAGAAATTGGAAGTGCTCATTTTGAGGAGTTGTTATCTTCTCAGAGAGAACTCTTCCAAGCTGACTCGATTCTTATTATGGATGCAGGTCAATTTGCTCGTGGAGTTCCAGCTTTAGTCTATGGTTTGAGAGGTTTAGCTTACTTTGAAATCACTTGCACTGGACCAGCTTTTGACGTGCATTCTGGCCAATTTGGAGGCGGAGTTCCCAACCCAGTCATCTCCCTTATTAAAATCCTCAGTCAGTTTAAAAATAATCAGGGTCAAATCACCATTCCAGGATTTTATCAAGATGTCCAAGAACCAGAACCCTGGGAACGTGAGCAAATGGCCCAACTTCCTTTCCAAGAAGAAAACATAAAAAAAGAGCTGGGTATTCGTACTTTTCAGCAAGAAATGAACTACACTCCTTTGGAAAGTATGACCGTTCGACCTACTTTTGACATCTGTGGAATTTGGGGAGGGTATACCGGATCTGGTTCAAAAACCATTATTCCTGCTCGCTGTAGTGCAAAATTTAGTTTTCGTCTGGTTCCTAATCAAACCCCTTCGAAGATCGCTACTCTTCTTTTAGAACATCTCAAATCCATAGTTCCTCCCGATATCGATTATCGTGTCGAGGTGCTTCCTGGAATCGAACCGATTTTAACTAATCCTCACAAGCCAATCTTTACTGCTTTTAACCAAGCCATCAAGAATCATTTTGGTCGTTCTCCGGTTCTCATCCGAGGCGGTGGTTCGGTAGGAGTAGCCAATTTATTTAAAAAATATCTTGTTCCAGATTCGATCTGTATGAATGGTTGGGGAAGCCCTGATGATGGAGTTCATTCACCCAATGAACATTTTTCTGTAACTGACTTCTTCCGTGGGATTCACTCCACAGTCGATTTTCTTTTTGAATTTCAAGCTTCACTCATCCGTGGCTAAAACGGTATTTTGATTCACCAAGCCCGGGATCAAATGGAGCCCTTCTTCCCGGGCAATTTTTCCTCGGACAAAGTTGACAACTTTCAAATTGACCGTTAGTTGGAAAAATGATTCCGGAAACCGATTTAATTGGGACCATCAAAAAGCTATCGGTTAATGTAACTCCGATAAGCTTTTTAGGATCTCCAAAAAGCGAAAAAAGCGGTACTTGTTCTTTCACCGGCCAATCTTCCAACGATCCGGGGTTCATAGTCGAGGTTATTCCTAAGTGGTAACGGTTTTCAAGTTCATTTTGAACCGCTTGATAAGCTTGCAATACAGCTTGTTCTTTCATAGAGTCCACCCAAAACTGCTCCATCATCTCGGTTATTTTCAAAGACCATTCTTCAAGCTCCATTCCACAGGTAACAATAAAAGGGAAGGCACGATGAACTTCGTCTAAGTTTACCCGAAGTACTCGGCTGGTAAATTTCATTTTGTCTATAAATACGGTATTTTCAGTTTTTTCATCAATGGTTGAAAGTTTATATATTGCTTTTGGTTTGGCAATCTTTTCGGCTTCGATGATTAAATGGTCAATTCGTTTTGAGTCGTCACTCCCCTCTTCAATATGATATGTTTCGAATAGTTTCCTTCGATCCACTTTAAAAGTTATATTTTCTAATATTCGTTGCTCCATGTGCAGCTCTCCTTTATGAATTAAAATGATCCTCATTTTTTATTCTTAAATTTCGGTTCCAATGATTGGTTCATATTATAGCGTATCCTTTTCCAAATGTTCTTTTTGATACAAACGAATTGTACTGCTCAATTCTTTTAAAAATTTTTGTAAAGGTTCAATTCTTCAAACCCGCTAATGGGTTTGTAAGAAAAAAGAATATTATTACCGATAGAAAGAAATAAATTCAAAATGAAGTTGTTATTCTATAAAGAGATAATCTTTTTTACAACCATCTTTTTAGATATTCCGAGGAGAAATCAAGCATGGGCTTTTTTCTGAGCGTTTTCCGATTAATGACAGAAAGAAAAACGCTTATCTATGAAACACTTCTCCAACACATCGGTATTTCACTAACAGCAGTGTTATTTATCACCTTAGTTGGTATACCGCTTGGTATCTTAATTAGTCGGCATCCTAAAATGGCAACACCAATTATTTATATTACCAGTGTTCTTTATACCATTCCGGTTTTAGCACTATTTGGGTTTATGATTCCTGTTTTGGGAATCGGAAGCCGGCCAACTCTTTTTGCTCTCTTCATTTATGGTTTGCTCCCTTTAGTAAGGAATACCTATGTTGGAATAACCGGTGTCGACCGGTCAATTATCGAAGCAGCTCGTGGAATGGGGAGTACTTCCAGGCAGCTTTTATTGAATATTGAACTTCCCCTGGCTCTTCCGGTCATCATTGCTGGCCTTCGAACAGTCGTGGTGATGACCATATCAGTTGCGACCATCGCCGCTTTTATTGGTGCTGGCGGATTAGGAGTCCTCATTTTTCGAGGAATAACAACCTACAATACACAATTAACTGTCGCTGGAAGCATTTTGGTGGCAGTTTTGGCAGTTGGTGCCGATGGATTTTTGGGGATTGTTGAAAAGAAACTGTTAAAAAAAATCAAAGCATGAGGAGGTTAATTCAATGAAAATGAATTTTTTTAAATTGATTCCTTTTATTCTGGTTTTATTTATGATGGGAAGCCTGGTTTTAAATACTGCGGGAAATACCTTGGATCGGGTAATTTTAGCTAGTAAACCCTTTACCGAATCATACATTTTAACCGAAATTATGGTTCTTCTTTTGCAACATGACACTAATTTAGATGTAGAATATAAAAATATCGAGGGAGGAACGACCTCAATCCTCCATCCGGCAATACTTCAAGGAGAAATTGATATTTATCCTGAATATACTGGAACCGCTTGGCAGGATGTTCTTAAAAAGGAAAATATCGTGTCAGATCCTCAAGAACTTTTCAACTTAGTCCAAGCTGAGTATGAAGAACAATTTCAACTTGTTTGGCTCCCAACCTTTGGGTTCAATGACACCTTCACCTTAGCTGTAAAAGCTGATTTAGCCGAAAAACTCAATATTAAAACCTATTCTGACCTGGCTAAAGTTTCTAACCAATTAATTTTTGGAGCCGAACCGGATTTTTTTGAAAGGAAAGACGGTTTTGACAATTTAGTTGAAACCTATGGGTTTAATTTTAAAAATACTAAGCAGATGGCTATTGCTCTCAAATACCCAGCAATTCTTTCTGGAGAAGTTGACGTTATCAATGCTTTTTCAACCGATGGACTATTGAAGCGCTATGACATGATCATTCTTCAGGACGACAAAAACTTTTTTCCTTCTTACCTGGCAGCACCTGTAGTGAGGAAATCTGTTCTCGAAAATCATCCAGAAGTTGGTGATTCTTTGAAGAAATTAGCGGGTTTGATTGATGAAAACCTCATGATTGATATGAACTACCAGGTTGATGAAGAAAAAAAAGATCCCCAAATTGTAGCCAGAGAATTTTTAACCAACCAAGGATTAATAGAATAAAAATCCCTGTTTAATAATGAACCATGATACAACTGGAAAACATTACCAAACAATATCCAAATAATAAAACCGCAGTCGTGGGAATCAATTTAGAGATTCCAACAGGGAAAATATTTTCCCTAATTGGTCCTTCCGGCTGCGGGAAAACTACTATCCTTAAAATGATCAATCGTCTTATAGAACCAACTGCTGGGCGAATTTTTCTTCAAGGTCAAAATATTGCTACTTTAAATCCCATTGAACTCCGGCGGAATATTGGATATGTCATCCAACAAATCGGGCTTTTTCCCCACTTAACCATTGAAGAAAATATTGGTTATGTTTTAAAAATTCGTGGAGTAAGCAAAGAAAAATGGATACCCCGTGCCCAGGAGCTCATTCTCTTGGTTGGTTTGGACGAAAGTTATCTCAAAAGATATCCTCGGGAATTAAGTGGTGGACAGCAACAACGGGTGGGAGTTGCTCGAGCTTTGGCAGCCAACCCACCTCTTATCTTAATGGACGAACCCTTTGGTGCCATAGACGAAATCACTCGTGAACAATTGCAAAATGAACTCTTACAGTTGCAAAAAAGGTTGAAAAAAACCATCGTTTTCGTCACTCATGACCTCCGAGAAGCCGTAAAACTATCCGATCAAATCGCCATTATGCAATCTGGAAATATTGTCCAGGTTGGCACTCCTAATCAACTCCTCTTTTTTCCAGCCAATCCCTTCGTAGAAGAATTTATGGGTTCAAATGGATTTTTTAACAGTCTCCGGTTGCTTTCGATTGAAGAAGCATTGATCAAAGAGGCCCCTTTTCTAACCAGAGAATCGACACCCCAAGAAATCAAAATTGCTATCCAAAACGCCCAAGATTTTGGGTGGAGCTTGATTCCGGTTCTTGACGAAGAAAAAAATATCTTAGGATATACTCCGGTAACATCGATTGATCTTCACCAGCTTCAACCAGTTCGGGAAGTTCTTCTAATTTCGATGAGTTTTGAACAAGCTTTGAAAAAGATGTTTCTATCGGGGAACCAATTTCTTCCAGTAGTCGATTCTCAAAATCACTTTGTTGGGTTCTTTGATTTCACCCACACCTGTACAAAAATTAAAAATGCCTGTCAAAGTTGGCAGTAAGCCGGAGTTTCTCACGAAACATAAGCCACCGGAAGTTCCCCCCAGTTCGTGGTAAAGCAAGGAGAAAGTCTTTCCCGACGCATTGCCCAGGGTTGTACCAGTCCGGTTGCTCCAAAATGGACTACTTCCCGTCCCCATCGGTCGTTGATCTTGTCGATTGCCTGTAGCAACTTTTGCTCTTTTCGTTCCGAGAAAGAAACAAAAAGGTTTCCTTGGATCAATTTTTCATCACATAGTTCAGGAAGAATAACCCCGGCTTTTCGGTAGGCATATCCCGAACGATAAATTCGGGGCAGAATTGTCCGTATTGCTCTGATAAAAGCCACCGTAGAGTTAGTCGCTTCTGGGAATTTAGCGGTGGCAATATTGGCATATTGAGGGCCGGGACGGAAAGGACTGGTCATGATGAATATGCTTATGGTCTTAGCAGCTAATCCTTCTCGGCGTAACCTCCAGGCAGCCAAAGTTGCATAGTCACACAAAGCTTCTTCCAATTCCTCCCGGGCTTCGACTGCTTTCCCAAAACCTCGAGATACGACCATCTGTTTCCGTGTCGGCCGTTTTTCCTGCAACGGCAGGCAGGGAATGCCCTTCAGTTCCATTTGAGTTCGAAGACCATCCACCGTCATGTGTTTCTGTACCCATCTCTCCGGAAGACGAGTGAAATCAAGAGCAGTAGAAACTCCCCAGCGATGGAGAAGTTTGGTATACTGCCATCCGATGCCCCAGACATCTTCAACCGGAAATTTTTCCAAAATGGCCTTTTCGTTACCCCGAATATCATATACCCCATCGGGGAGCTTCTTAGCCACCTTGGTTGCTACCTTGGAAAGGGTCTTAGTGCCTGCGATTCCCACCGACACCGGAATGCCTACTTCCCTTTTCACCGCTTCCCGGATGATTTTTCCGTAATGGGTAAGATCAAGATCGGCAAATTCGGATAAGCTCAGAAAGGCTTCATCAATGGAATAAACCTCATAGTGCATAACAAAACGGGCTATGGTTTCCATCACCCGATCGGATAGATCAGCGTAAAGAGTATAATTGGAAGAGAAAACCGCAATGCCATGTTTTTTGATCAGAGGTTGAATTTTAAAAAGTGGCACTCCAAGATCGATTCCCATTGCTTTCGCTTCCGCTGAAGCTGCTACCACCATGGTATCGTTGTTGGAAAGAACTACGATTGGGCGCCCATCAAGGTCTGGTCGCATAGCCCGTTCGCATGAGGCATAAAAAGAATTACAATCAGCTAAGGCCACAATGGTCTTCTTCATTTTACCTTGGAAAGTGGATAACGGCAGTCACCACACCGACCACGCGAGCTTCTCCACCAATGGGAAACAGCAATTTTCCATTCTTTACCCTTACCCGTGACAATCGTAACACTCCTTCTGTTGCCGCCACCACCAGAGCATTATCCCCTGGTTGAATTGACCGGTCAACTACCAAGAGGTCACCCGAGTAAATACCGAGGTTCTTGCTGTCTTCTCCTTTCGCCCGCAAAAGAAAAGTAGCAGCTGGGTGTCGGATAAGCAGGGCGTTCAAATCCAGGCGTTTTTCGGCATACTGCTCTGATGGATTGGCAAAACCGGTAAATTTCAAGACAAATCGCCTCTCCTTTTGTTGCGTTATATCAATTTTAAAACTTTATATTTACTGTACTCAACAATTTAACTAGTGTGTTAGTGTTTTGTCAAGAGATATGAGTTGCGTTTACGCAATTTTTTTTGTAAAATGATAATATTATGAAATTTAACTTATGGTTATCGGAAAAATTAAAAGAACTGGGATTGACCCAAAGGAAACTGGCCGAACAAGCCGGTGTTTCTCCGGCAACGGTGTCTCGTTGGTTGAGCGGAGAGTTTGAACCAGATCTAACCAATCTCCGGAAGATCAATCAGGTATTGGGAGTTCCAGAGCGTGAACTGTTCTTGCAGTTGGGTTTGGTTGGAAAAGATTTCTTTTCGCTTGATGAGGGTGAAGTTATCATACCAGTGCTGGGAAACTCGATCCCTTGTGGAAAGCCTGGTGGTGATCTGGAAGAATATATCGAAGGGTACGAGGTTTTTAAAAGGAGCCTTCTCCCCTTCCCGGTATCGGATTCATCCCTGAATGGCATCCGTGCCTACCTCATTCATGCCAAAGGAGATAGCATGCAGGGAGACGGTATCCGCAATGGTGATCGAGTCATTTTTTCACCAGACCTGGAAGCACGCAGTGGCGACATCGTCATCGCTTATATTGAGGATGAAGGTTTCACTATCAAGAGGGTTTTCTTCCAAAATAGCACCGTTATTCTGCAAGCCTCTAATCCTGCTTATCCTCCTATCGTTGTTCAACCGGGAATTCAGGAAATTCGTATAATTGGGAAAGTAATTATGCACATTGGATTTCATTGAATAATATTTTTATCAAAAAATCTCCAAATAACCTCTAAACAAATAGTAAAAAGATGAAATAACCCACTGCTGTCTAAAATAATTCAAAATCATAAAACCACCCCTTGCCGTATAAGCATTTGAGACAGGTCCATGAGCCTTTTCAAAATCAGGTTCCCCCTTTTTCTTACGAGATGCTGTCCAAATTATTTAAACGGAAGAGGAATCATCACTCCT
>JAAYUT010000307.1 GCA_012517485.1 Candidatus Atribacter fermentans | reverse complement strand
TCAGAGTTCCTTCTCCCTTAATGGAAGAAGATGAGGTTGAAGGAGGAATTATTAATTCTCTCTGCTCACAACTCACAGTTCACGGTTTTTGAATATGAGATTGCCACGACCTCAAAAAACGAGGTCTCGCAATGACAGATTAGGTTGATGAAATCCTCACGCGGGAAAGCACCGCTCAGGATGACAGAATAAAGGCACACCCCCCTAACCCCCCTCAATGGGGGAATTCCTTTGATAATATTTACAAGAAAGGCCGTCATGCCACGTTGCGGCACCAAATGAGGTTGAAAAAAGATAAGATCCTCATGGATTTAGCTACAATGAAAGAGGGAGAATTTTAGAAATGAGGATTCTATATAGTAAAATTAATATTAATAGTTAAATTTAAAGAATAATTAATTTCCTTTCATGAAATAAAAGTCCCAATTTGAAATCGATGAATAGGACTAAAGTCACAATGAATTGTGACAGATAGGGGTTACTAGTATAATTTTAATGAAATAAAATAATAAACAAGAGAGGGGTAATTTGATGGTGCCGACCATGAACCAAATCATCAAAGTATTTTTAGTTGATGACAATCGTTTTTTTTTAGAGGGTCTTGCCTATATAATAGCCACCAATCAACAGTTACAGGTGGTCGGCACCGCTAATACCGGGAAAGAAGCTCTTAAAAAAATTAATGAAGCCAATCCTAATGTAATAGTTACTGATCTTGTGCTGCCTGATATCAACGGCATCCGATTGGCAAAAGAAATACTCAATAAGAAAAATAATGTCAGAGTTATTGTTCTCTCAATTTATAAAGACCCAGAGTTTATCAAAGCAGCCAAAAAAGTCGGTGTTTTTGCCTATCTTTATAAAGATGAATCGGTTGACCAGCTTAACAAGACTATTATCGATGCTTATCGTTCACTTTCCATTCAACCGACAAAAAAGGTGTGATTTCAATGCACTTTAAAAGACCAAAACAGTTGGTGACATGTATTGGGAAAAATTTCGATTCAAAAAAGATCCACAAGTTGATCAGTCATATTTTAAAATTATTTGTTTTCTTAGTTATCTTGTTTTTAGTTTATCATTCCCCAGCAGTATCAAATAACCAACAACCAGGACTATCTTTCTTTACCTCATACCCTTCAGAATTTATTCTTAAAAATTGCCAACCGGATAACAGCTATGATATTCCATTTTCCATTGACATGGTAAACCACGATTCCCAGTGGATTATTTATGCATACCTGAACCAAACTGATAAAAAAACCAATCTTTCCAAATATTTCTTTTTGCTGACATCAAAATCAGGAAAGGAAGAAATAATCACGAATCAGAAAAAACCGGTCGTTTTAATAGAAGGATTAAATCCGGTTCCCATCCAATCTCAAATTGGTGAATTTATTCTTCGTTTTAAACCGGATTGGAATATTCCCGCCGGTCAATATCAATTCGAGCTTCTTTTTGCATACCAAAACAGTACTTCATCCCCTCCCCTCTCTCTCCCTTATAAAATTCCAGTGACCATTACCATCGATCCGACAGTTTTACTCAATGTTGATATTCAACCACAAAATGAATTGGAATTTGACATTCAAGGTCAACCTGGGCTCTATGCCACTGAAAATCGCATTTTATTAAACGGAAAAGCCAATGTTGAAAAACTCACTATTCTCTGTTGGGCTGAAGATTTAAAAGGGAAAAAGGGGCACATCATTCCAAATAGCCGAATTTTCCTCACTCGTTCCCTTGGAACAAAAAAAACCGAAATGATTGCTTTGGATAAACCCTTTGAAATAAAAAGTTTTCAAATTGGCGAGCCAATTTCGCTGGTAATCGATGGTTTCTATATTAAAACACTTTTAGAAGATTTACCTGATGTGTATGAAGGATTTATTCATTTCGATTATTTAGTACCAGTTAATGAGAAAGAAAAATGAAAGTGAGAAAATGTTACTTTTTTTTTATTTTCTTCTTTTTGTTGAGTAGTGTTGGATGGTGTTCTATTTCCGTTTCGGTGTCACCAATATATTATCAAACTTCAACTCTATATGATTCCTTTGAAATGAAAATAGTCAACCACGGAGATGAACCAGTTCGTATTTCCTTTTTTACTAATGACCTAATGAATAAAACGACGGTGAAGTATGTTCATTTTGTTCGCGGAAATACCTTTTTTTTGAATATTGGTGAAAGTCTTTCTGTCCCTGTTGAGTTTTCATTTAGTCAATCTACCAAAAACTTAGAGAATAATTTTCCCATTATCTGTGAAATTACCTCACTTAAAAGAATGAACAGCAGCTTTGAGCCGAAATTTCGTCTATTTTTTTATGTTTCAAAGATAGATTCTCATAACCCATGTGTAGCATCAGATGAAGATGATAACAGTTTATTCTGAAATCAATCTTCCCCTTTAGAAAAGGGAGAGGAAGAATAAAGATTAGTCTCATCCACCCACTCCGTCAATCTGAGGAGCGCCTTAGGCGACGTGAGAATCTCATCCTTTTAAATTTTTTTGAAGAAGAAAATAGAAAAAGATGAGATCCTCACGCCCTCACCAAAAGAGGGCTCAGGATGACGGGTGTGGTGTCAGATGAGATCCTCACGCCCTCACCAAAAGAGGGCTCAGAATGACGGGTGTGGTGTCAGATGAGATCCTCATGGCCTTAAAATACCAAGGGGTAGAAAAAAATGACTCAAGAGATTGCCACGTCGCAAAATACGCTCCTCGCAATGACGAGTCGGTGTTCCTTCTCCCTTGATGGGAAAAGGTCAGGATGAGGGTGAACGTCCAAAATAACGGGTTAAAGGCACCCTCCCCGCCGCACTGCGGCACCCCTCCAAGGAGGGGAATTGTTTAACTTACCTCCCATTGAGGGGGATTTATTTGATAGTATTTTCAAGGTAGAATAAAGAAATTCGTGAAGTTTCAAAGAGGTTTGGTATGAGGAAAAAAATTATCATTATTGTTTCATTAATTATGGTGGCAGCCTCGCTTTTCATATTCATGAATACCAGTAACCGGTATTTTAATGAATCAATTGCTATTATTCAAGAAAAAGTCCAAATCATGTATCAAACTTTTTCCCTCACTAATCAAATGAATAAGGATACCTCTTTTCATGACAGCCAATTCGTTTATATCTTCTCTTATGAACCCAATGAACCAACCAAACAAAACCAGTTATTACTTCAAACTATCGAAGAATCTGAAAATCAAATCGTGAGCAATACCTTGGTCCCAGTTGATGCCCAAGATATTTTGAGCATCTATTGGGTAAAGGAAGGAAACAATGGATATTATACGACCAACGTATCTCCTTGGAAAAAACAAGACATCTACCTTGAAACTCTCAAGCCCATTTTGTCTGAACAGCAAACCCCAATAGGGAATCTCAAATTTACCATTCCCTTAACCTTAGAATTTGAACGATTTCGGCATAAATCTCTTTCTCTCTTAATATTAATCTTGTTTTTCGATTCTTTACTCATAACCATTCTCTATCTTTCTACGACTTTATTTATCGTAAAGCCTTTGGAAGTAATCGAGAAAAAAATTGAAACCATTGTTGAAAGCGATCCACTTTCCCTGGTTAAAAAGCCACTCCTCTCCCAAATCGATGTTTCACTCTCAGCCATCGAAAATCGGATACAGAAATCTGAAGAAAAAGCCCGTTGCGATGCTTTAACTGGGCTTTTTAATCGTTCAATTTTGGATGAGCAAATCAACCATTTTATCAATTCTGGCTTAAGAGATAATTCAACTTTCAGCCTTGTTTTTATAGATTTCGATTTTTTCAAAAACATTAACGACCAACATGGACATCTAATTGGAGATTCTGTGCTTCAGTTATTTTCGTCAATTTTACTAAGGGAAAAGAGAAATGATGATTGCGCTTTCCGATTTGGGGGTGATGAATTCTGTGTCCTTATTAATGGCGACCATAAAACCGCCGGTCAAGTCTTTGCCCATCGAATCAAAAATTCCTTAAAAAATATTTATCCGTCGGTAAACATCCCTCCTTCCCTTTTAAGTATCAGTATTGGATTGGCTGATTTCCCTTATTGTGCCCTTGACCGTGAGGGTTTACTCTCTGCTGCCGATGCCAGCTTATTAGTAGCCAAACAATTGGGACGCGGTAGAATTATCTATTTTCGAGACCTTTTCAATCGACATTCATCAACAAATCGAGAATTTTCTAATTTGAATTTTGAGGTATTATCCATGTTGGCTGAAGCTGTTGATGCTCGTGATCGTTTTGACCGGAATCACTCTCAGGAAGTTGCCCAGCTTTCTTTAGAGTTCTCCCATTACTTAGGTTTAAAGAAATCGGAGATAATTACTCTTTACCAGGCAGCACGCCTTCATGATTTAGGAAAAGTTGGAATCGATCCTCAAATTCTAAACAAACCGGAAAGTTTAACTTCCAAAGAAAGACGGAGTATATTCTATCATCCTGAAATTGGCTCCAAAATGACTCGGACAATTGAAGAAGCCAAGCCGCTCTCCGAAATCATCCTTTCTCATCACGAACGTTACGATGGACAGGGATACCCTCACCGGGTTTCAAAAGATAATATTCCTTATCTCACCAGAATTCTCAGTTTGTGCGACGTCTATCAGGCGATGACCTCTCCGCGGCCCTACCATCAAGCGATGTCTTCTTCAGAAGCCATTGAAGAAATTGAAAAACTTTCAGGTTCTTTTTTTGATCCGGATTTAACATCATCATTTGTCTCCATGGTTGGAAACCGCTAAAAAATAATCTGATATACCTATACAAATAAAAAAAAATAATGCTTTCGTACTATATTTTTTATAATAAATTTTTATTATAATGAGTACAGGAAATATGTAAGGAGGGTCAATCTATGAAAAATTCGAATAGGTTTTTGGCGATTTTTACAGTCATTTTTATCGCCCTCTGCTTCATCCCTCTTTTTTCATTTGCTCAGGAAATCACTGAACCAGAGGAAGAAATGCTTGAGGAGGAAATTGTCGAGGAACCGATTCTTATTTCAAATGTTTTTTATGATACTGACATTCGCGAAGCCTTAGCTGATATTGCCAGTCAAGCCATGATCACTATTTTAGTCGATGATTCAGTTTCCGGATTTGTTTCCTTAGAAATCACTGATGTTCCTTTAGAAAAAGCCCTGGAAATGGTCCTTGCTCCTGGGGGATTTGTTTATAAAAAGATGGATGGGTATTATTTGGTCAGTTCTGGATCTTTGGATAGTCCTGCTTTCAAAAACATTACCCGCACTGTTCGTGTTGATCTTACTGATTTAACCGCTCAAGAACTCATTTCCATCCTCCCTGAATATTATGCCCAATACGTCAAAGCCATTGAAGGAAAAAGTTTCGTCACGATAACCGCGCCCGATGAAATCATAGAAAAGATTAAAGAAATTATAGAAATTACTGATACACCACGAAAACAAGTCATGCTCGATACTGTCGTGACTGAAATATCCGGAGAAGAAGCAGAAAATATTGGAATCGAGTGGGGAGGGGCGAATACGGGTTCCTATGGATTGCAGTTTGGTGAGTTGGCTAGTATCGGTGGGATTTTTGAACGTTTAGAGAGAATAACTGCAACTTTGAATTTGCTCAAAAAGGAGGGGAAGGCTCGTATTCGTTCAAACCCACGTTTGGTGGTACTCGATGGTGAGAAAGGTGAAATTCGGGTATTGCGTGACGAATATTTTGCTATAACTACTGGATCAGCTGCCTTCCCTACGACCAGTCTGGAAACGATCTCCGCTGGTGTCATTATGACCGTTTCGCCCCGAATCCATCCTGATGGGAGTATTACTTTAGTTATTTCACCTGAAGTGAGTAATGTGGTGGGAGCAGGGATTCAAGATTTGCCAGTAATCAGCCGCCGTATCGCCTCTACCACAGTTCGGGTTAAAGATGGTGAAACCATTGTCATTGGAGGATTAAGGCAACTCATCGAGGTCACCACGAAAACTAAAGTCCCAATTTTAGGTGATATCCCGCTCATTGGAGGCTTGTTTCGGAATAAAAAGCAAACCGTCGATGATAAAGATATCGTGATTTTGATCACTCCAAAAATCATTTAGAAAAGAGAGAAACTATGAGTAGAAAGTGGTGTAAAAAATATTTCATCGTTCATCTACTCCTTATTTATTTTATACTTTCCCTATTCCCAACTTCTGTATACGCAATTTCTTCTTCCGACCAGCCGAAAATTGATCTTTTTTGCCCTGATATTTCAATTAAAGAAGCATTACTCACCGCTGCTTTTCAGGCTGATATCGAAATTGTATTTTTTGAAGACATACCGGGAAAAGTCAATATTCGGAAAGATGGAGTCACTTTTGAAAAAGCACTCGATCTCATATTGAAAAATACCAATGTCCGTTGGTATTTGATCGATGGAGTTTATTATATTGGTACTCCTCCGGTTGGAAGTTCGGCTTATATCAAAATCAGTTCGCCGGAAAAATATCCTTTAAATTACATTAACAGCAAAGAGCTCTCCAAACTTCTTCCACAATATGCTGGTAATTTGATTGCAGATGCTCCTTATTCGGTTATTCTTTCTGGTCCGGAAGAATTAAGAGAAAATATTAAGAAAGAAATTGAAAAATTAGACCATCCCAAAGAACATATCCAAGTCAAGACTATTGTTGCCGAAATTAAAAATGACACTTTGAAAGATTTCGGTATAAATCTTGGTGCAGGTGGCGATCAAAACCTACAAATCGGTACCACGGCTTCAATAGGAGGAAGTTTCGAGAGGCTGGAAAAAATCGATGCAGTTTTACGTGCTTTACAAGAAAGCGGCAAAGCGGTCATTCACAGTGAATCGGAAGTATTAGTTTTAGAGGGAGAAGAAGGACGTGTCTGGTCTGGAAAAGATGTTTATTATTCTGTAGAGACTGAGGGAACTGCCGGTACATCAAGTAATCTTGAAATCATCGAATTAGGAGCCGGACTCAAGGTTACTCCCCAATATATCGGCGAGGGAAAAATCAAGGTTGATTTAGAAGCCCAGATTAAAAATCTTGAAAACGAAAGCGAAACACTTCCGGTTGTCATTAGCCGCGATACGATTACAACAGTTACATTAAAGGAAAAAGAACCATTTTTTATTGCCGGTGTGAATACAACGAAAACCAGCGAAATTAGAAATAAATTGTTGGAAAAAAATAAAAACGCTATTACTGCAAATTTAGACGAGGAAAGTCAACTGGTGGTCTTTTTAGAAGCAGAAAGAAAGACCACTCAAGCATCTCCCCTGGTGGTTAAATTAAAGAGCGGAGATATAAAAGTAAGCCCCTCATCCATTCATAAAACGACAACCGAATATCAGTTTGGTTTAGGTGCCTGGTATGGAACTCTTATCATCCCAGAATATCAGACCACATCACAATTCTGGTATGGCCTTGAAGTGAAAGTTCTTTCAGGTGAAAATTTTGGACTTTATGGACAGTTATTAAAAGCTTCTGATAAAAATCTCTGGTTAGGAAAAGCAAACTTAGAATATGCCATTCATTCTGATGAAGATACTCCCGAAACCATTAACCTGGGAATTGGTCTAAAAGGTTTTTGGGGAGATATTCAAGAATCGGCGTTTGTTGCTTATGTTAAAGATATTCGTCAAGTCGAGGAAAATCTTCTTACTTTCTTTTCAATAGGTTTACAATTTTCTGAAAATGAAAGCCTCTATTTTGCTTCTCTGGGGGCATCTTATGTTGAAAATGAATGGATCCTTGAAGCAGAAGCGAAATACCAATGGAATGACCAAGCTTCGAATTGGACACTTGGTATAGAGGGGAAATATCGGTTAGACAATAAGACATACCTTGTTGCTGGTTATCGGGATATTATTAGTGGTTCGCCAATAGAACCTTTTGATGATTTCGATTTCCGAGGGTTGTATGCTGGCGTGACATTTATGTTTTAAATAAATATGACATTGTTGCTTATTTACAGTATTTAAAGGATAGATATCTATGCTGCCTCGCAGCACCAGGTGAGGAAAAAAATGAAGTACCTCCCCTCACTTTGACCCACTCCCACCAAGGGGCGAGGGAAAAATAGTTCCCCCTTTTTAGAAAAGGGGGTTAGGGGAATTTGAATTTTTCCTGCTCCGTCATTGCGAGGAGC
>JAAYUT010000306.1 GCA_012517485.1 Candidatus Atribacter fermentans | reverse complement strand
TTTTAACCGGACGACGTGAGAATCTCATCCTTTAAAGTTTTTATAAAAACAGAATCAAAAAGATGAGATCCTCACGGCTTCAAAAAGCGAAGCCTCAGGATGACGCCAGTGGTGTCGGATGGGATCCTCACGGCTTCATAAAACGAAGCCTCAGATGATAACACCTTCGGTGTCAGATGAGATCCTCACATAGGATGGCACTGCTCAGGATGACTGATGAAAGGCACATTCCCCTCAATGAGGGAATTTATAAGATGGTGTTTATAGAATAGAAAGTTATGGAGGTGGACAGAATAGATGGAAAAAGTCGAAGTGAAGATAAAACGGATCGAGACCGCTTTGAAAATGAGAAAAGAACCAGATCGGGTCCCGTTGAGTGATTTTTATTGGACAAGTTTTTACCAGAATTGGCTCCGAGAGTTCAATTTACCACCGGATACCGATATTTATGAATATTATGATTTAGACTTGAAGGTCATTTCACCAAACATGGACCCCAGGATTGAAAGCTGTCGAGTTATAGAACAAACCTCAGAGTACATCGTTTTTAAAAGTGGTTTTGGGTGTGTAGTTAAAAAGATGTTTAATTCACCAATGCCGATTTTTTTAGATTTTGAAGTGAAAGATGTTGAAGATTTTCCCCAATTTGTTTTTGATAATCCTCGAGATGATCGACGTTATTATGAAAAGCGATGCGATATTATCAATTGCGGAGATTCATTTGGAGAATTGGAAAGTTATGCACAGACAATTGATTTAAATTGCAACAAATTCAGTATTTTTGGTTCTGTCTGTGAACCTTATGAAACCATGTGGCGTATTCGGGGAACCGAAGGATTACTGATGGATCTTGCCCTATATCCGAAAAAAGTGAAAGATTTTGCGAATCGTTGCACTGATTTTATGCTCGGTATAGCGGAACGTCAAATTGAGTTGGCACACCCTCAAGGAATGTTTATTTGGGGTGATGTAGCTTATGATAAAGGGATGTTTTTTTCCCCTTCACTATGGGAAGAGATATTTTTTCCATGTGTCAAGAAATTATGCGATTATATCCATTCCCGAGGAATCATGACTGTTTATCATGGGTGCGGAAGAAGCTTGGCAATTTTTGAAGATTTGATTGAAGCAGGGGTTGATGTTTATAATCCTTTAGAAGCCAAAGCTGGAATGGATCCTGTTGAATTGAAACAGAAATATGGAGATAGGATTGCTTTTTATGGAGGGTTGGATACTCGTTTACTTGGTGAAGGCAATTGGGAGGATATTGAGAAAGAAGTTCTTTATAAATTAAAGGCAGCTAAGGGTGGAGGATATTTGCCGGCCTCAGATCATTCTGTTGCAGGAAATGTGAATCCCCGATGGTATGATCGGATGATTTCTTTACTTAAACAAAAAGGGACTTATCCAATTTAATGATTAAATAAAAATAGATACATAAACCGCAAAATTGTTTTAATTGCGAAAATTAAAGTTCTTTCACTTGATGAAAGATACTTTTGAAATGTTGTGGTGATATCATTGTCAACTATATACGATATAGCCAAAAGGGCAGGCGTCTCCCCAGCTACGGTTTCAAGAGCGCTCAATAATCTAACTTCAGTAAAAGAAGAAACCAGAAAAAAGATTCATAAGATAGCTAAAGAGATGAATTATTCACCCAATTTTTTAGCCAGAAGTTTAGTCAAAAAACAAACAAACACAATAGCCCTTATTATCTCTGATATCACGAATCCGTTTTTTACTACTATGGCACGGGGAGTTGAAGATGCTGCTTCTCAGAAAGGTTTTAATACAATATTCTGTAATACTGATGAAAATATTGAAAAAGAAAAGCAATATGTCGATCTGATGCTCCAGCGTAGAGTAGATGGGATTATTATTGCTAGTTGTGGTTCAGGCAATAATTTAGTGGAAATTAAAAATCGTAACCTCCCTTTAGTTCTTGTTGATCGTGCCTTTCCTGGAAATAATGGGTGGGATAGCGTGGTGGGGGATAGTGAGGAAGGAGCCTATTTTTTAACCAAACATCTTATTGAAGTCCACCATCACCAAAAAATAGCAATTATTTCAGGACCACCGGTTTTATCAACAAGCCAAGATCGGGTAAGAGGGTATCTTCGAGCCCTTCGAGATTATCAAATCAAGGAAAATCCCGAATGGATAATTTTAGGTGAATTTAAAGAGAACTTCGGATATCAATTAGCCTTAAAGTTTTTGCACAGCTTTGGCGACAAACCAACGGCAATCTTTGCTGGTAATAATTTTATTGCAATTGGGATAATCCGAGCAGTCCGAGAAATGGGGCTTGATATTCCAGATAATTTGGCTTTAGTAACTTTTGATGACCTTGAAATGGCTTCTTATATATGCCCTTTCCTAACAGTTGCTAAACAACCAGCCTATACCATGGGAAGGGTAGCTACCGAATTTTTGCTTCAAAGAATATTTGGTGAAAAAATAAAAGAAAAAAGAATCGTAGTTTTAAAACCAGAAATAATCATTCGAAAATCTTGCGGCTGTATTCAATAAATCCCCTTTTAGAATAAATCTTTAAAAAGTTGTGATACAATAACCAAATGTATTTTTTTCGTTTTTGACTCAAGAAACAATTCTGGGAGGTTATAAACATGAATTCGGTTTTTTTGAACGAGGATTTAAGAAATGCATCAAGAAAATTTGCAGAAGAGATAATTCAAACTAACGTATATAAGCAATTCCAAATGACAAATTTGGCAATTCTTGCTAATAAAACTGCTTCTTCAATTATGAATTCTTTAAGAGATGAGCAAGAAAAACTATTGGAAATATCGCTTGAGCGTGAAATTGAAGAAAGTGACTTTGTCAAACTTAACAATTTGCAAAAAAAAGCCAATAATAACCAACTCATTCGTTCCTATTTTGAGGCAGAGAAAAGTCTATTTCACCTTATTCAGGCTTTAAATTCTGAAATTACTAAACTCCTTGGCTTTGATTTCGCGTTATCGGTCATGTATTGTGATTCTGATGATGACGAGGAGGGAGTATGGGAATAAATTTAATCCTATAAAGGTAAAGATTCGTATTGAGAAATTGGAGGTTGGATGATCATAATGATGTTAGTTTAATTTGTTTTGGAGCTTCATCAATAGAACTCGAATTTTCCCCATACCAGGGATATTGTCATTTATGGCTTTTTCTCCATCAAAAATAAACTGTCGGCAACGATCTGGCGGAGTAAAAGAATCAGGGATTGAAAGACCGGTATAAAGACTATCCCATCCCATATCATGGAGTCGTTTTGCCATTGGAGGTTCACAAAAGGTGTCGATACTTTGTACTTCTTTAATAACTGTACATTTACCCCGAGAATTTTCAAACATCCATCTTTGATTTCCGCTCAATTCATAGTTTTGGCAATAACGACAACAATCAAAACGTAATTGACAGCGTGGGCATAACATTGGTCTCTTGGTGGTCGTTATATTTTCTTCAGAAAGAAAACGAAGAGCATGAGGAATTTCAATTTTACAGAAGGGACAAAAGAGTGAGTCAGGTGCAGATACTTTGGTTATTTTGGTCGATTCTTTTAATATCGTCTGAATAGTTTCTGATGGTAAATCCAACATTAATCTTCGAGACCAAAGAAATTGCGGGTAATGAAAAAATCCAATAATGGCATTAATGAAGGCAGAAAAAAAAGAGGCCCCATGATGGAATGAATAAACAAAAGCTTTTATTGCAAAAAAAATTGGGACACTCACCCAAAAAATAGGAACGAGTGGAAAGAAGAGAAAAGAAAGATTTAAAAAGGGGAAAGTACCATTGATTATCCCAATCAAGGTCCATCCCAAAAAAAACCATAAATGCCAATACCAGCTCATGCTTTTTTATTTTCAAAAAATTTTAGATGAGGCTCCTCAATAATGACCTTGGTATGTGATGGAATGGAATGGGTGAGCCAAACGTTTCCTCCAACTATACTTCCTTCTCCAATAATTGTTTCACCACCGAGGATAGTAGCTCCCGCATAGACGGTGGCGTTGTTTTCTATGCTTGGATGTCTTTTTGTGCCGCGGATAATTTTCCCTCGCTCATCTTTGGGGAAGGAGAGCGCTCCCAAAGTAACTCCTTGATAAATTTTAACCTGGTCTCCAATAATGGTTGTTTCACCTATAACGACTCCGGTGCCGTGATCGATAAAAAAACTTCTTCCGATTTTAGCACCGGGATGAATATCGATGCCAGTAATACTATGAGCGTATTCGGTCATCATCCGGGGGATAAGGGGAACCCCTTGAATTAATAACTCATGAGCCATCCTATAAATTGATATGGCGACCACGCCTGGATAGCTAAAAACAATTTCATCAGTATTTTTTGCAGCCGGATCACCATCAAAAGCTGCTTGGACATCGTCCTCAAGCATTTCACGAATCTTCGGGATTTTTTGAAAAAAAGAAAGAGTCTGATCACAAGAAAGCTGAATGCATTCGGGTTTTGAAAGGGATTTGTGAGAGTAATCTTCACCATATGCTTTAGCGATTTCTGATTGCAAATCATCGAAAAGTCGATCCAGCTTCCCTCCAACATAGTATTCAACATTTAACCAATTTAAGTTAGTTCGGCCAATATAGCCAGGGAAAAGAATTTCACGCAATTCTTCAGTGATACGAATGACATTTGTTCGAGAAGGAAATTGTTTTTTTTCTATGTTCGTTATTAGGTTCGTTTTTTTATAACTTTCGACAAAAGCTTTTGCCAAATCTCCAATGGCAAACATTTTTTCTTTTTTCTTAATCTCCATATTCACTCCTAAAAGCTATTGATGACAGTAAGAACTTTGTTCACTAAGGTTACAGGAACTGGCGTATCAAGGCATTTCGATTTGATCAAATTCCAAAGGTTTTTTTCAAATTCAAATTTTTCACAGCACTTTCGACAAATTTTAATGTGATCTTCAAAATCTTTACGTTCTTGAGGGGTGAGAAGCTCTCCGTCAAGGTAAAGATATAGTTTTTCTACTGCTTCTTTGCAGTCCATTCTTCTTCTGTCCCCTTTTCAGAGCTATTTTTTAACGAGGAATATTCCCAAAGTAATTTTTGTAAAATTTTTCTTCCACGATGTAAACGGGACATAACAGTTCCAATTGGTATGTCCAAAATTTCAGCGGTTTCCTTATACGAGAATCCTTCAACTAAATTTAAGATGACGACTGATTTAAAATCTATGGGAATAATATCGATTGCCTTTTGTATATCTTCCTTTGTCAAAGTATTTAACAATGCTTGTTCAGGACTTATTCCATCAAATACTGGTTGAAATGCAGATTCTTCCTCCATCTCATCTAACGATGGAAGTTTATCGCGCTCTCGAACTCGATAATAGTTGTTAATAAATGTATTGGTAAGAATTTTAAAGATCCAGGCCCGGAAATTTGTTCCTTCTTCGAACCGATCGAATGCTGAAAAAGCTTTGGTGGTTGTTTCCTGAACTAAATCTTCAGCGTCTTCACGATTCCTGGTCATCCTTAAGGCAGTTCGAAATAAAGCGCCCAATTCTGGCATCAAAAGCTCTTGAAAAAGCTTTTTTTGTTGTTCTTTAGTTTTATCCATCAACATTAGCCTACTTTCATGAGTCCTTTAAAAAATCAGCATTTTTCAAATTTTCCAAGTCTTTATGGAATTCAATAACCTCATCGATCGTAATTTGACCTTTCGGTTTATCTTTTTTCTTTTTTCGAGTAATCCGAGCTACATCCTCCATTTTTTCCAAGCTAAAAGTTGCTTCACCGAATTCTCGACAATAAGAACAGATATATCGAATATAAGCAGAACCTCGATAAGCAGGAATTTTATAAATCCCAATTTCGGTTATATCTTCAGTATTTATCGGAGTTTTGCAACTTTTACATCTTAAAGGAAGTTCTTGCATTTTTTCCTCCCGAATTTCTATTCATTTTTGGGTATTCTATCAAGTGATGATGAAGAGTACAAGTTTTTTAAAATGGTTGGATCTTAATTTTTAATTTTCTACATAAGTACCTTAATATGCGAAAGCTGCATTATAATTTTACATCTTTTTTGAAGATATTGTTGGTGATAATGATAAAATGATAAGGAGTTTCAAAAATAATCATGGATAATTTATTATCACCTACCAGAGATATTGTTTTGGAAAGGGGTTTTATAAATTGGATAGTTTGACAGTATTTGAATTAGCATTTCAAAACAAAAATGATATGTATTTATTTTATCTTGAAAAGTCTAATCATTTAGTGAGTTTATTGAGTAAAGAAATTTTTAAAAAAATAAAAGAAGATGAATCTTTTCATTTACAAAAAATTCAAGAAGGTCTTGATCAAATCAAAAAAGGAGAAATATTTTCCAATGGTTCTCGAGAAGGTTTACGGAAATCTTCTCGAGAGTGTTTTGATTCGATATTTTCTGAAATCGTTCAAGATCAAACCCAATTTACATCGAGCTGGTTCACTGATCTTGAGATAATTGATCAGGCCATGACTTTAGAAACCAATATTCATCGTTTTTTTGTTACGATTGAAAAAGAAGTTGCTGATCAAAAAATGAAAGATTTTTTTTCTTTTTTAGCTGGTGAAGAGTATCGTCATTTTAATTTACTTTTTAATACCAGGGAGTATTTACAGGGTATTCAAGAACAATTGCCTCAATGTTCGCAAGATTGAAAAAGAGCATAATCTCAACGGTATTTCAATATGAGTTTATTGTGATTGGTGGGAAGAAAAAAATAAAGATGAAAACGATGGAGTTTTATTAAGAAACTGAAGAACGAATCCAAAAAGGAGTACCTGAATAGGAGTGCTAATCAGTCTCGGAATGATAAGGACCCTCCAAGGAATGCCAAAAATAAAATGAAGAAAAACTGGAGTGAGAATAAATCCAACTATTACTTGAGTTAATACAATAGTTCCCCAAATCAAAAACTTGGGTAAATTTTTAACCTCAGGATATAGAGGAGTAATTGAAAAGCTTATCAATCCCGGGATAAAACCGTATAAAGCAGATGTTAAAGTAAAGTGAGGCATATAAGGACCGATAGGGCTTAAGACATAACCAATTATATCAACCATTGCGCCAGTAAATGAACCATAAAATGGTCCAAAAAGAATTCCAGCTAAAATTATCGCTAATGGTCCAACACCAATCCGTATTCCCTCGATTCCTCCGATTGGAATTCTGAGGCTTGCAAAACGAGTTAGGATAACTCCAATAGCAATAAATAGACCAATGAGTACTAGTTCTTTAGAAGTAACTTTCATTGTTAATATCTTAAATTCCTTTCGTATTTATTTTTTGATTTTAAATTTCCTTTGCTTTATTTCATTATAGCGATTCAGATTTTAAATAAGCAATAGAGAATATAAGATATTTATTAAAAGAATTCTTTTTTGTAAGAAAGGAAATCAATGAGCAAAGTTGCCCTGGTTGGTTGTTCAAGTTATGAATTATATCAGGTTAAAAAAGCTCTTCTTAGGGGTTTTTCTTATTTTGGTGGAATTAAAAGAGTTTTCCAAAACAAAAATCGGATTCTCTTGAAACCAAATTTACTGACTGGTGAAAACATTGAAAAAGCAGTCACTACACATCCTTCCTTATTCCAGGGAGTTGCTGAGATTCTCATTGAAAATGATTTTGTTTGTGGGTATGGTGATTCACCCGGATTTGGTTCTCTTGAAACCGTCGCAAAAAAAGCCGGACTCTATGCTCCATTAAAAAATCTCAAAATTGAAAAGGCAGATTTTAATGGTAAACAGGAAGTATCCTATCCAAAAGCATTACAAAATCGACAATTTACTCTTGCTAAGGGCGTATTTCATTTCGATGCCATTCTCAGTCTTCCCAAGTGGAAAACTCATGGTTTAACCAGAATTACTGGTGCAGTGAAAAATCAATTTGGTTGTATACCTGGTTTGCTAAAGGGTGAATTTCATTTTAAACTTCCTGATGTACTTCATTTTTCTCGGATGTTAGTTGATTTGAATCTTCTCCTCAAACCAGATTTTTATATCATGGATGCAATTGTTGCCATGGAAGGGAATGGACCACGAAATGGTCGACCTCGATTTATGGGTTTATTAGCTTTTTCTCATGATCCAATAGCTCTCGATGCTACTTTAAGTCGTTTAGTAAGACTTGATCCACGGATGGTAATAACCTGTCTTGAAGGGGAAAAAGGGGGGCTTGGCTATTGGCAGGAGAATGCCATTGAATTAGTCGGTGATGATTTTTCTCACTTTTATCAACCAGATTTTGATGTTCAAAGAGAGCCGATGATTTCTTATAGAAAAGAAGGGTTATTACGATCTTTTCGGAATTTACTCTTATCGAAACCAATCATCGATTTTTCAAAATGTCAAGCTTGTGGGGTTTGTATTGAATTTTGTCCAGCTCAACCCAAAGCATTGTATTGGAAAGAAAAAAACCGAATTCCTCAACATAATTATAAGTATTGCATTCGTTGCTATTGCTGTCAGGAGTTATGTCCACATGGTGCTATACGAATTAAAACACCCTCAATTGGGAAATTATTAAAAAGATAGGTCAAAATTGTTCTTGAAAAATGAGGAGGAAGAACATGCAAATGATGTTTCAAGATGTAAAGAAAAAAGAGATTGCTGAATATTTTTGGAATAATCGACCTTGGGTTATTCTTACCGGCGCTGGCATTTCAACTGAGAGTGGAATTCCTGATTTTCGAAGTCCCCACAGTGGGTTATGGAGGCAATATGATCCAATGGAAATCCTTTCTACCGATGTTCTATTCAATAAACCTGAATTATTTTATCAAATTGGATTTGCTATTCTTATGAAATTCAAACATGCTCAGCCAAATCAAGCACATCGTATTTTAGCTGATTGGGAAAGTCGAGGTTTGGTGAAAGCTGTTATTACCCAAAATATTGATAGCCTCCATATTGACGCTGGTTCAAAAAAAGTATTGGAGATTCACGGTCACTTAAGGACGGCTCACTGTATAAAATGCCTAAAAACAGTTTCTATTGAAAAGCTTGAATCTTTAATCAATGATGGGCAAATACCCCCCCATTGTCTTTGTGGTGGTACTATACGACCAGATGTCGTTTTATTTGGTGATATGCTTCCTTCCAGTTTTGAACAAGCAACAAAAATAGTTCAAAATTCCCCTTTGTTAGTGATAGGTTCAAGTCTTCAAGTATCGCCGGCGAATTTGATTCCTTCTTTGGCAAAAAAACTGATTATTATCAATTTGGAGGAAACTCCATTTGATAAAAGAGCAGCTTTTGTACTTCATGGAAAAGCAGGGATTCTCCTCAACTTTCTTGATGAAGAAATAAAAAAAAGAGCAGCAAAGGTTTAGGTGAAATCATCTTGAATACGTTTTCGATTGTGAAGATAAAGAGCTTTCAATACACCAGCAACAGGGATAGATACGATGACTCCTAAGGCTCCGAATAATTCACCCCCAACTAATAAAGCAAAAAGAACGGTTACTGGATGTAACCCAACCTCTTTTCCCATAAATTTTGGAGCAATAAATGTTCCTTCGATGAGATTAATCCCTCCAAAAAGCAATGCAACAGCCACAACCAGCCAAATGGATTTCGTTCCAGCGAAAATCAAAGCTGGAATCGCTCCTATAATTGGACCAAGATAAGGGATAATGTCAAGGAGACCAGCAATGACACCAATTACTAAAGAAAACTCAATGTTCAGGAGGAAAAGACCT
>JAAYUT010000038.1 GCA_012517485.1 Candidatus Atribacter fermentans | reverse complement strand
ATAAACAGTTCCTGGATTTTTATGGATATTTTTCGATCCCAAGCATTGTTTGACCTTAATGGGGCAATATCTCGAATTGAAATGCAAATCGAACAAGTATTCCAATCTGAAAACATTGGTCAAAAAGTTAAAAAAAATTTTCCAGATTTCCTCATTGAGACCTGGCAATCTAATAACCGCCAGCTCTTAAGCGCCTTACAAAGTCAAAGCGCCTCTTCCTATATGATTCAATTCTTTGTTTTATTGGCAGTAACTTTAGGCATTGCCAGCGTTTTAGCCATAGCAGCGGTTCAGAAATCGCGAGAAATTGGAATTTTAAAAGCTATGGGAACTCGAACCGGTAGCGCCAGCCGAATTTTTCTTATTCAAGGAGCAGTTTTGGGATTGAGCGGTTCTATTATGGGAAGCTTGGTTGGTGTTGGTTTAATTAAAATGTTTCAAATCGCTTCACAATCAGGAGGAGCACTTTCTTTTGCTATCAGGGTTGAGTTTCGAACAGCTATAACCTTGATCATTATTTCAACTATTGCCAGTATTGGTGCAGCTCTTTTTCCAGCTCGGAAAGCCGCATCTTTAGTTCCAATTGAGGTGATTCGAAATGGATAATATCCTGGTGAGTCTTCATTCAGTGAATAAAGTTTATGGAGATGTGGTGAAAACCCAGGTTCTTTTTGATATTTCTCTTGAAATTCCCCAGGGTCAATTTTTAGCACTTATTGGTCCTTCAGGTTCGGGTAAAAGTACTTTGTTGAACATTCTCGGAGCGCTTGATCGTCCATCAAGCGGCACAATCCTGATTAATCAACAAAATTTGGGTCAACTCAATGAAAACCAATTAGCTGATTTTAGAAATAAATTTTTAGGATTCGTTTTCCAGTTTCACTATCTCCTTCCTGAGTTTAGTACTATTGAAAATGTTTTGTTGCCTTACTGGATAGGGAAGGGGAAGCCTAATCGCCATATATTGAATGAGGCTCAAAGATTGATTGAGCGAGTGGGATTAGCTGACCAAATCAATAAACGAATTAACCTCCTTTCCGGTGGGCAACAGCAGCGAGTTGCTATTGCTCGGGCACTCCTGAACCGACCACAGCTGATTTTAGCTGATGAACCAACCGGAGCTTTAGATACCAAATCGGGGGAGCAGGTATTGGACCTTATGCAGGAAATCAATAGTGAAAATAACACTACTTTTGTCGTCGTGACTCATGATCGAAATGTTGCCTTGCGGGCGGAAAGAATCATCGAACTCATTGACGGTCGAATTTGCAAAGATTTTTTCCCACAAGAAATAGGGAAAGAACAATCAATTGAAATCTTAGAATCCCATGCTTGCGTTTGGGATGATCCTTCTTAAAAAATTAACAATGGTTAATATTTTAAATTTATTATCAGGGCAGGGTTGTCATCATATTCCCCATGGTCGTACTAAAGCGAGCGAATAAAGTGAATATATAGGTGAATAAAAGGATCATGATGATTGGAGCAGCCATCGAAAGGTAGTTTCTTCTTTGGGGTCGAAAAGTTCTCAAGAGCAAAGAATTAGTAACGACCGAAATTGAACTTAAAGCCATAGCTAAGCCGGCTAATTCAGGATTTAAAAGCAGACCAAAAGAGACAAATGCTCGAGCGGCAATAGGTATTCCGATCAGGTTATAAAAAAGAGCAAAAAAGAGGTTCTGCTTAATTTTCCCCATCGTTTCTTCTGAAAGCTCCAGAGCGGTAACCACATCGTTGAGGTCATTTTTGACCAATATGATATCTCCGGTTTCCATGGCAATATCTGTACCCGAACCCATTGCGATGCCGAGATCGGCTTGGGCAAGAGCCGGAGCGTCGTTGATTCCATCTCCAACCATAGCAACTTTTTTCCCGGTTTTTTGTAGTTTTACAATTTCTCGGGTTTTCTCATCAGGAAGGACTTCGGAAAGAATATTGTTGATTCCAACTTCTTGAGCAATTGCCCGAGCAGTATTGAAATTATCACCGGTAATCATAACCAAATCCAAACCTCGTTTTCTTAATTTTTCCAAGGCTTTTTTTGAAGTTTCTTTGGCAACATCAGCGACAGCTACTGCACCTAAAATTGAACTTTCATCGGCTAATATCATGACTGTTTTCCCCTGGTTTTCCATTTGTAAAATTCGATCTTCCACCTCTTGGGGAATGAGTAGTTGTTGGTCGGCAATGAGTCTTCGATTTCCAATAAAATAAGATTTTTCATTGATTTTCCCTTTTACACCTCGTCCAGGAAGAGCTTCGAATTGGGCAACCTCTTTGGGAGAAATATTATGGCTTTGAGCATGTTGGAAGATTGATTGGGCTAAAGGGTGTTCTGATAATTTTTCCAAGCTACCGGCTATTTCAATAATTTCATTGAGTGAAAGAGTGCTGAAGGAAATTACATCGGTGACGACTGGCTTTCCCTGAGTGATTGTTCCAGTTTTATCAAAGACAATGGTATCTATCGATTTTGCTGCCTCTAACGGCTCCCCACCTTTAACCAGAATTCCATATTCGGCACCCTTACCAGTTCCAACCATGATGGCGGTTGGGGTAGCCAGTCCTAACGCGCAAGGACAAGCGATGACAATAACCGAAGTCATGGCCATGAGTGAGTAAGTCAAAGAACTCCCTAATATAAAGTACCAGATTATGAAGGTGACAGCAGCTATGACTAAAACCACTGGAACAAACCATGCGGCTACCCGATCGGCAAAAGCTTGAATATGAGCTTTTGATCCCTGAGCGTCCTCGATGAGCTGGACGATCTGAGCCAGCATAGTTTCCGAACCAACCCGAGTTGCAACAAACTCAAAACTCCCCAAGGTGTTGAGAGTACCGCCAATAACTATATCTCCAGGGCCTTTATCGACCGGAATGCTTTCACCAGTAACCATTGACTCGTCAATTGCTGAATGACCAGAAATGATTTCACCGTCAACCGGTATTTTTTCCCCAGGTCTCACCACTAAGATATCTCCTTTTATCACTTCTTCAACCGGTACATCAATTATGGAATCAATTCTTTTAACCCGCGCTGTTTTGGCTTGGAGTTCGAGAAGTTTTTGAATGGCTTCAGAAGTCCTTCCTTTTGCTCGAGCTTCTAAATATTTTCCAAGTAATACAAAAGTAATTAGAAATGCTGACGTTTCGAAATAGAGTTCGGGTATTTTTCGGCCAAATAATCCTAACACACTGCTGGTTTCATTGATATAGCTTAGATAGTGGAATAGACTGTATCCAAAAGCAACTGTGGTTCCAATTGCCACTAAACTATCCATGTTAAAGGTTTTCATTCGTAAACTTGACCACATTCCGCGGTAAAAGCGAAAACCAATAATAAATTGAACTGGTATGGCAAGGATTAAAGAGATGATCCCAAAGTAGGGTGGCAGAGCAATGGCCCCCGGTAGCCATTTGAAAAAATCAAGAAACATGAAATACATCATTGGCAAGCTTAGAAAAAGGCCGATCAAGAAAATTCGCCATTGTGCCATGACTTCTTCACGTTTGCGTTGTTTTTCTTTTTCACGGTCTTCTGGAGT
>JAAYUT010000305.1 GCA_012517485.1 Candidatus Atribacter fermentans | reverse complement strand
CAAGCGTTGGAATTGGAGTTGGAGTAAGAGTAGGAATATGAGTAGCAATTTGACCCATACTCAATAATTTATAAATAGGCATTTCATCTCCATCCTGTTCAGGAAAGGAAGGAAGTTCATCGTCATGGTTCTCCAATTTTAGGTTTAGGTTATCAATGGTAGAATCTAATGGAGCATTTGGCTCTCTCACCACTCGAATTGTTTCACTCACGGCAACTTCTGGATACCTATCATCATCGCTGGGATATAAGCGAAAATTGAAAATTCCTTCAACGTTTGGAACAATAAAGGAAAATTTTCCTTGGCTGGTGTTTTTTAATTGCCGATAATCAAGATCGTATTCATCGGCAATTTTTTGGTTACCCAAAGGAATATCAGCGGGAATGAAACCTATCCAAGCATCTGCGCTCCAATCAGAAGAAGCGGTAAAAGTAATAAATATTTCTTGCCCCGGTTTAACTTCCCGATCTGAAACTGTAATAGTAAATTGTTGTGGCGATTCATTCAATGGAAAAACTGGACTTCCTCCCAAGATAGCACCGATAAAAAAAATAATTCCGGTTATCCACCAAACGATCGATCTATTTCTTTTCATATTGATTTCCTTCCTTTTTATTTGATTCATTCCGCATCTTACCCCAAGTAACTCTGAAAAGAAAACTTGAATTGAAGCAAATCTATAGGTATTATGATACCAATCAATTCATTCATGAAAAAGTATTGAATAAAATTTTTGTATTTGATAAGGAGGTGTTCAATTTTGACTAACTATATTGAACCGGTTGAAGAACTTTCTAACGCTGATCGAGATATTCACCGAGCTCTTAATAGTTTGAAAGAAGAAATCGAAGCTATTGATTGGTATCATCAAAGAGCGGCCGCAACTACCGAACAAGAAATAAAAACCGTCCTCACCCATAACCTTCAAGAAGAAATAGAACATGCCAGCATGATTTTAGAATGGTTGCGACGAAATATGGATGGTTGGGATGAGAATTTAAAAACTTACTTGTTTACCAATGAACCGATTGGAGAAATTGAAACATCGGGAAAATCTACCAAATCAGAAAAATCAGGTGACTTGGGGATTGGTAGTCTGAAGGAGTCCTTCTAAAAAAAGGACCGAAGAGAATGACTTCATTGAATAAGGAGGAAACCGGGATGGATATTTTGAAAAGAAATTTAGCACCGATAACCGATCAAGCCTGGCAGGAAATTGATCGTCAAGCCAAAAAAGTCTTTCAAAATCAACTTACCGCTCGTCATTTTGTTGATGTTATTGGCCCAAAGGGGTGGAATTATGCTGGAGTTGGATTGGGGAGGCTCAACGTACCAGAAAACCAAAGAGAAGGAGAGGTTCGATTTGGGATACATATGGTTCAACCGTTAGTTGAAATTCGAACTTCGTTTCAACTCGACCTCTGGGAATTAGATAATATTAGTCGTGGAGCAATTGATATTGACTTCACTCCCTTAATTGACGCCGCCAAACAAACTGCTCTTTTTGAAGAAAAAGCAATTTATCATGGTTTTGAACCAGGAGATATCGATGGTATTTTATCAGTCTTAGAATATGAACCCCTTCCCTTTTCTCATGATTCTGGAGAATTTCTTGGAACCGCTATTGAAGCTACCTCTTTACTGAGCGACGCATCGGTTGAAGGCCCTTATGCGCTTCTCATCAATCCACTTCTCTGGGCTGATTTAGCTAGTATGAAAAGTGGCTATCCTCTTAATAAAGCAATTGAAAACATCGTAAAAGCTAAAGTTATTTCAGTTCCTATATTAGAGAAAGAAGATGTTCTTTTAGTTTCCACTCGAGGTGGAGATTTTGAACTCACTCTTGGTCAAGATTTATCCATTGGGTATGAATACCATGATGATAAGTATGTTAATTTATTTTTTACCGAGTCTTTTACTTTCCGAGTGCTCGATCCATCAGTTTTTGTTCGTTTAATCTTAAGTGATTAATTCATCAAAGATTCTTAAAATAATATTGTTTTGAGGGAAAATTTATATCCAGGTTTATAGAATATACTGTCACATTCTTTTTCAAACATAGGATGAAGATAAAAATAAGTTTTCCCCCTTTCAAAAAAGGGGGTGAGGGAGATTTGAATATTTTTCTGCTCCGTCATTGCGAGGAGCGTCTTAAGCGACGTGGCAATCTCATTTACTGAATCTGTCATTCTGAGGAACGTCTTATGCGACGTAAGAATCCCATCTTTAAACCATCAGGAGCAATAAATTCTCGCTCTTAGGT
>JAAYUT010000037.1 GCA_012517485.1 Candidatus Atribacter fermentans | reverse complement strand
CTCTGTCATTGCGAGGAGCGCCCTCTGCGACGTGGCAATCTCATTTCATACTTTTTTGAATAATGAAAAGATGAGATCCTCACGGCTTCAAAAAGCGAAGCCTCAGGATGACTAAAAAAACACCCTCCCCGCCGCGAAAGCGGCACCCCTCCACGGAGGGGAATTATTCGATTTATTCCCCCATTGAGGGAAAATTCATTTGGAATATTTTCAGGATAGACGGTTATGCTGCTTAGCAGCACCAGATGAGGATGAAAATTTAGTTGCCCCTCACCCTAATCTTCTCCCACAAAGGGGAGAGGAAAAAATTTAAGAAGGTGATAACGGGAGTAGCGGATCACGGTTCACACTTCACGGTTCACGGTATTTTCAGGATAGACAAGTATTTTTAATAATATTTAAATGTTTCCGGACATATGAGAAAATATCCTAAAATAAGTGTGAGTATCTATTGAAAGAAAAACTTTCAGAAATTTAATAGAGGGGTTGGTGTTTATTTTTGAATAGCAAAGAAAGAGTTAAAACGGCATTATTCCACCAAGAACCTGATCGGGTCCCCGTCACCGTTAGCTTCGTTCCTGAATTCGTTGAACGTTTGAGAAAACAATTGAATTTACCTTCACACCCAGTCAACCCCCATGGCGGAGAAGTCCACGATTTAGAAGAGTATTTTCATCTTGATATCATTCAATATTCAATTGGAATTGCGAATTCTTATTATGCATCTGATGAAGATGAATACACTTGCGAATGGGGAATTAAATGGAAACAAGCTGAGTACAAAACAAGGTTTGGGGTTGGCCGATACACTGAAATAGCTGAGAACCCTCTTGCCGATCGTGATCGAATCAATTATTACCGACCTCCAGACCCGAATCGGAAAGATCTTTATGCCCCATTTGGGAAGGTTCTTGAACAGTATGGGAAAGATTACTTTATTCTTGGTGTAACGGTTTGTACAATTTTTGAGGGAGCATGGTATCTTCGAGGATTAGATCGTTTGTTAATGGATATGGTTTATAATGAAGAATTAGCCAATCGCATCCTTGACATTCCTTTTAAATATCACCTTACTGCGGCGAGCAATTTAACCAAAATGGGAGCCGATGGGATATGGATTGGTGATGATGTAGGAACCCAGAGGGGAATGATGATATCTCCTGAAATGTGGAGACGATATCTCAAACCGCGAATGGCTATGTTTTGCCAAGAACTAAAAACAATAAATCCGAACCTAAAAATTGCTTACCACAGTGATGGGAATATTTATCCAATTATTGATGAGTTAATTGAAATTGGAATTGATGTTCTCAACCCAATTCAGCCTGCAGCTATGGATCCAGTTTATCTTAAAAAGAGATATGGGAAAAACTTGGCTTTCTGGGGAACTATCGATGAACAATATACTCTTCCTTTTGGAACTGTGGAGGATGTCCGACGAGAAACTCTTGATCGAATCCAAATGATAGCTCCAGGAGGAGGCCTTATTCTGTCTCCAACTCACCATATTCAGCTTGATACCCCGATTGAGAACTTTCTTACTTTTTTGGAAACGGTTCAAACCCGGGGTTTTTATCCGATTAAAGTGGACTGAGGGAAAACTGTGACCTTCTTCCATCAAGGAAGAAAAAACCAAAATCTCGCGCCCTTCGCTCCCACGGCATTTTTCGCCAATATTCCCTCTCCCCTGGTGGGAAAAATCTTTTTTCTTTTTTTCCTCTCCCCTGGTGGGAGAGGTGTAGGTGAGGGGGAAGGTATTTTCATCCCCAATTGGTGCTTGAAAAACAGCATGAATATCTATCCTAAAAATACCTGTTCCGTATGAGGAACAAGTCTGGTTTAAGGAATATCTTTTTTAGTTAGGACTGGGGCGAGGAAGGTCAATCAACCATTTCTTTCTATCCTGAAAATAAAGAAATGGGTAAAAAATTGAACAAAAAAAATAAAGGCACACCCCCCTGAATCCCCCCTCAATGGGGGAATAAAATCAACGATTCCTCTCCTGGGAGGGGTGCCGCTTGCGGCGGGGAGGGTGCTTTTTGTTTCTATTTTAAAAACCCATGGGCATGATAAATCAAGTCCCTACAAAAGAATTAAAAATGCAGGGACGTAATGTATTGCGCCTGATTCATGTAGCGACATGGTATGTCGAATCTTGGATTTTCATCCTCAACTGGTGCCACCAAAGTGGCATGAGGGTCTATCCTGAAAACACCATTTCAACCAATTTCCCGTATATTGGCTTCTCCCTTTGGATAAAGTGAGATTGAGAGGGATTCGATTTTTTATCTCATTCTTTCAAATCCCCCTCACCCCCTTTACTAAAGGGGGAACGATTTCTGAGTCAGTATTTTCATCCTCAATTGGTGCCACAACGTGGCATGAGGGTCTATACTGAAAATCACGGGCATGATAAATCAAGCCCATACAAAAGAATTTTTAATGTAGCGATATGCCATGGCATGTCGAGTTTGGATTTTCATCTTTAACTGATACCACAACATGGCATGAGGGTTTATCTTGAAAATAAAGGAATGGGCAAAAAATTGAACAAAAAGATAAAGACACACCCTTCCTAACTCACTTCAATTGGGGAATGAATTCAACAATTCCCCTCCTTGGAGGGTTGCCGTTTTTAGGCGGGGAGGGTGCTTTTATTTTTTTGGTTCAAAATTAAGATAAAAAAATAATAATTGAATTATAAAAGATGAGTAATTAACTCCTACTCTTCCCCAAATACTGTTCCACTTCAATTTTAATACCCTCTTCTAAGGGCATTGGTTTATATCCAAAATCTCTTGTCGCAGCTTCATGAGAAAAACTTCTATCTTCACTCATTCGCTGTACTTTTTCTATATAATCAATTTTTCCTAATGTTAAAAATTTAATCATTCTCGCTATTATTAAACCTTCCCATAAAGGTATGTTGAAATATTTTGTTTTTTTGCCTAAATAATTACTAATTAATCGATATAAATCCATAATAGAAATGGGTTTTTCCCCTGATAAAATATAATCTCCATTCATAATATCTGACTTCATCAGTATTTGGTAATAAGCCTTTCCAAGGTCTCTTGCGTTAACAGGTTGTATTAAGCTTTTTCCATGTTCTATAACTGGACACCATCTGAATTTATCTAACATCTTTATAAAAATAATCATATTTCTATCATGGATGTTTCCATAAATCATCGTCGGTCTCAGGTAAATAAGTCCTATTGGACGATTACTCGTTTGGCGCATTTTCTCGATATTCATCTCAATATTTTTATAAATTTCTGATGCACTTTTATACTTTGAGTAAATACCGGTAGTATGAACAAGTATTATCCTTCTAATACTGTTTTTAATGGCTGCTTTTATTATATTGGATGAATAAAAAATTGAAGCTATGTGTAATATTGTATCAACACCAACCATTACTCTGTTTAAAAGATCTTCATCAGATAAATCCCCAATGACTTTCTCTATTTTCAAACCACTTTTATCTAATAGTGAGGTATTTGAGTTTTTTCTAACAATACAACGGATAGGATCTGAATAGTTGTTATTGATGAGTTCTTGCAGAAAATATTTGCCACTATGGCCAGTAATGCCTGTAATTAACAACATTTTTCCACCCTTAAATCATATATCCAAAAAACTTATTGCTAGTTGGATAAACATGAAAAACATTTTTTGCGCTCAAATCTGATTTTCTTAAAAATTTAAATGGTTAATTTATTATAAATATAAGTACTCTTCATTAGATATATTTTTAATACATCACTTATACCAAATCTTACAAAAAAGGTGGTTTAGAATCAGTTGAATTTCTAAGCCTGGTTAAGTCAAGAGAGTAACCTGTATTAATATCAGTAAATAGATTAATCTAAATTACTTTCCTATATTGAACAACCATGAGTTTCAAGAGTTCTGATTTTTAAATCAGTTAAGCAGAAAAATGGTTAAACCCACTTAAATTTAAATACATTAGCATATACTCCTTGATTACAATACCTAACAAAAGAAGTTCTTTATGTAATGGGGATAACGCACTGGTTCCGCTGTTAACCCCAATTGCAAACTCTCTTCCTACATAATCGGCAATTCTGTTTTCAAATTCAGTCAGTTTTGGTCCAATACTTAAATAGGGAGTTTTCAATACCTCTACAACCGATTGAATATCCTTTTCATCAATATCTGGGCGTGAAAGTGGAATGTTAATCATCGTTATTTGATCTCCCGAATAACTCGTGCTGGTACTCCGACTGCTACAACTCGATCGGGAATGTCAGAAGTAACAACTGCACCTGCCCCAATAATCGACCAAGCACCGATTTTTATTCCAGGCTTTACTACCGAACCGATTCCAATCAAAGTCCCTTCTCCCACCTGAACCTCTCCTCCTATGTGAACACCGGGTGCAATATGGACAAAATCTTGAATCAAACAATCATGATCAACTGTAGCACCGGTATTTATTATGACATGATCGCCAATTTGAGTACCAATGTTTATGATTGCACCTGCAATAACCATTGATCCATCCCCTAGAGATGAAAATTCAGATACCACAGCTTTTCTGTGTATTACCGATAGATAATTTAAATCTTTCTTGCTAAATTCAATAACCTTTGTTTTTCTTAATGAGTTATTACCAATCGCAACAACAATTCGTACTACATTTTTATCCAAAGTATCAAAATAAGACAAATTCCCAAACACCGGATAACCAACTATTTTCCTATTCCATTTATTGTTATCATCATCAAGAAATCCCTTGATAGGATATTTATCTGAGATTGCAGCCTCAAGAACAACCTTTCCATGCCCACCTGCTCCGTAGATATATAAAGAATATTCACTTAAGGTCTGTGCGTGAGATTTCATCAACGATTATTCCTTCATCAGAATAAATATTTTCTCTTTTCAAAACTGACCAAATGGTTCTGCCAATAATCTTGAAATCCAATCCTATACTCCAATGATCAACATACCACAAATCCAACTCAATCTTTTCTGGCCAGGTCATGTTATTCCGTCCATTGATCTGAGCCCAACCGGTTATTCCTGGCTTTACTAATAACCTTCTTTTCTGTTCTTCATTATATCGCTTAACTTGATATTCAAGCGTCGGGCGCGGTCCAACAATACTCATTTCTCCTTTTAAAACATTAATGAATTGGGGTAACTCATCAATACTGGTTTTTCGAATCAATT
>JAAYUT010000304.1 GCA_012517485.1 Candidatus Atribacter fermentans | reverse complement strand
TTAGCTGCAAGTGCTACATTCGTTCTCCGATTGATGCTTACTGCTAACTTGACCGTAATTTAAAATAGCCCCACCCGCTTTGGCTTTTTCAAAGCCATTTAGATAATGAGAGCATCTGAATCCTTTACGTGGCTGAAATTCTGAAAAATCACAACTTTTAAAAGTCCACATCTTATTCGCCCATCGGGCTAAATCCTTTTCGTATTGGCTTGGTTTTCGCTCATTCTTAAAATCTCTATAAGGCTGTACAAATGGAGCAATACCAAATTCCTTTAATTTTCTAAGCCTGTAAATATCCTGCTCTATGGAGCTATTAAAACCTACAAGTACATAGCATCTGATTTTATACGCAGGAATGTATTTTGTAATTTCTTTTAATTTCTCAGTTAAATCCAATTCTGGCAAATCCCAAGCTATATGAATGTTTCGTTTCAACTTCAATTTGTTTAGCCAATAAGCCTGTTCTTCGTTCATAATCCGAACATCTACACCGTGCAAGTTTATTTTTTGCTTAGTCCCAATCAGATAATCAATAGAGCTTTTCCACTCAGGGTTTGCAAAGAAATTATTATCTAAAACCTCAATCCATTTGCCTTTTGGATTTAGCTCTACCGGCTCATAAGGTTTAATGTAACCTTCTTTTTCTCTCACTAAGCAAAACGGGCATTTACGAATACAACCACGTGAAAGAAATTGCACAGAATATTGGTGTTGTGGATATAGGCTGTAATCCATCAATTTTGAGTTTTCAATCTCGATGGGGAGCTTTGAAGCAATATCATAACCAGTACCGCCTTTTATCAATTCGCCATATTTACCTAAGCCACCTGAAAAGTCAGGCGAAAAAGTAAATATCTTACTCAAATATGTTCGGTCATAGTTTCCTATATCAGCCCATCCAACTGTATCGCCTTTTGATTTGTGATAAGCTGCAATTTTCATCAGTGCATAATTCGGGAAATTATGACCGTCAACATCTATTATACCTATATTTTTTCCCACGCTTCGCTATTTTAAATTACTATTGTGGTGCTTCGATCGGGCTTTTGTGGTTAACTATCCGCACCAGACAGCTAACACGTTGTATATGTCAGTTTTGCCAAGACTATTTTTTGGCAAATTTTGGTCGTTAAAATTGAGTAGTAAAATTGCTCAATTCTGCCCGCGAAAAAAATTGGGTTCAGTGCCGATTTATCCCGCGTCCCCCAAGGGATTCGACCCCATATACCCCTGAATAGCTTGTCAGTAGCCGGTTTCATGTTGTGTTTGTTTTAACTTCCTTTGTATTTCCTTTTGTTCCCGCGCGCTCTTGCGTGCATGGCAGCTCTCGCATAGACTCTGGAGGTTACTCTCATCAACCGGATCGCCCCAGATATTATTGTGGGTATCCCAAGAGTTAATTGGGTTGATGGGTTGTATATGGTCAACCTCAGTGGCCGGCCTCGTCTTGCCCCTCCTGAGACAATCCTCGCAGAGTGGTTGTCTTGCCAGCTGTCTTGCGCGTATCTTTCGCCACATAACCGAGTTATAGAATTTATTCACAATCCTTCTGCCCTGCGATGACTTACCTTCTTCTCTTTTTATTTCCCATGGCCTAAGCGGATTACTTACGCTTCCCATAGTCTTCGAGTTTTAATAATTTTTCGATTACCTCGTAATAAGATACGCCATTGTTTTTTATTTCGTATAGTTGTTCGTAGACACGCGGATGTTTTTCTTTGATTTTCTCAAATCGGTCACGATCATAATTATTCACCCCAAACCCGCAGAGCATGCAGCCTGTACGCTTATAGTTTTCTTTGGTATATAAATCGCAAATCTGAACATTGTATCTCTGTATATACTCCTCAATATCCTTGTCTTTCCATATTGACAGAGGCGCGCTAACAGGATTTTGTTTACTGAATGAATTACATCCACCGCGCTTGTAGTAAGCAAATCGCCGCATCTGTGAATCAAACGCCTTTGTTCCAATAATGGGTATCATGCCGGTTTCTTTCTGGAATTTTTTAAAGGGATCTTTTTTTAAAATTTTACAACAGATATTTGATACTTCATATTTTTCAAAAAATAAATATTTGTACTTGTCGGGTATTGCGACACATTTTTTACCATGCCGCATCCTCCAGATATTTTGCGAAACTTCTTTACTAATTACTGGAAAACCATATTTTTCAATAATTTCAGAAAGCCTCATTTCCGGGTAAATTATTCTCACATTATCAGTATTGCGCACAAACCTTACAATTTCCGGGTGTTCATTGCCTGTGTTGCAAAATACAGCAAGAATATCTTTGCGATAATATCTGCGCGCCAAATCGAGAAGTACAGTACTGTCGCGTCCGCCTGAAAAAGAAATATAAGCCTCTTTCTTCATTTCTTTTTCATATTTTTCCATTGTCGCAAGAGCATGATCTATCTTCTGGTTAAGGTTAAGATATCCCCAGATCTGAAGCCTCTTGCTAATTATCTTCTCCATCTCTCTCATAATTGCTGAATTAATTGGTTAATCATCATAAGTGGTCTGGTGGTTGATAATTCTTCAGGCAGGAACCTGAGCACTCTCCATCCCGCAATTGTCGCACTATTGTACTTTTCGATATCATTCCGATAGCCAATTGCGCGGGTATGCCGTCCATGTGTCCAGACACCTCCTTCAATCTCAATGGCAATGCGCAATTCTGGATTTGCAAAATCAAATCGCCAGCGCCTTTTTTCATCGAATCTGTATTCCGGGATAAATCCAAGTTCGCCCACCAGTTTTGTAAAGGTTGTATATTGTGCTTGTTTTTTTATTTTTCCTGCCATTTTTTACAATTTTTTATACAAAGTTATACAATCTATCGATTTTAATTCTCCGTGTAAATTTTCATTACCGTTAACGTACACGATTTAATAGGATTCTGAATTGCGTGAACCGCGTGTGTTTCCGTTTTAGAAATTCCGGCTTAAGTTGGCCCGCCTTAATTTCAAGGTTACAGTGACGGCACACGGCAATCATATTATCGGGTCGCGTACGCAATGAGCCAGCTGTGCCGCTGATATGGTAAATCATTGCTGCCGGGCGTCCACATATCTCACAACTAACTTGCCGCGGACTCGCGAAGCCAAAGGCCTCCATGTACTTGCGCATTGTTGTATCCATAATATTACCTCCTACTTTGTCCTTCAAGTGGAAGGAAGTTAAACATTTGTTTCATCCTGTCACATAAATTATCGCCATAGAACTGCTCCTGAAGTAATTCACCTTCCGAGTAATTGGTTGTTCCATGCGTAATTGCTCCGGTAGCATAACGACGTAACATCAGGTCGCGCATAGGGTGTTCGGCGTTTCCGTAATTTTTTAAAATTCTGGCTTCCCTTCCGAATTCATCAATACATAGCAGCCAATTCTCCCAATGAATCCCCGTCTCATTGCGCCGGACGTATTGCTCAATGAGGTCATCGGCCCGAATAAATCTACAAACCTTCCCGCCAAGAAGATGAGCCGTGTCGGTAATAAGTTTTGAAAAGGCTTGCATAAGAAGGGTTTTACCGGTTCCAACCGGGCCGCAGACCATTATTCCGAGCTCATGGCGGCCAAAGAATGATGGATCGTGCGTAATGTAGCGCCATAGCTGGTCAATAGCATATCGGTTGCGGCTATCGATTTCAAATTTTTTTCCCTCGCCCCGCAACTTCAGGAAGTAATTGCCATAACGACTAATAAGGTCAATGAATTCATCATATTCCAATAATAGTTTGCGGTTATATACCGGCCTTTCAGCATCCTCATGCTGTCCCTGC
>JAAYUT010000303.1 GCA_012517485.1 Candidatus Atribacter fermentans | reverse complement strand
CTCATGAGATTGCCACGACCTCAAAAAACGAGGTCTCGCAATGACGACTCAAAGTTCCTTCTCCCTTGATGGGAGAAGATCAGGAAGAGGGTGAAAGCCCATGATGAGATCCGAGTTGGTTGCTCTAAAAGAATTACCTTAAAAAAAGGCTCCTGTATTTACAGGATAGACCTTCATGCTTCTCTGTAGCACCACATGAGTATGAAAATACCTTCCCCCTCACCTACGCTTATCCCACCAGGGGAGAGGAAAAAATTTAAGAAGGTGATAACGGGAGTAGCGGATCACGGTTCACACTTCACGGTTCACGGTATTTTCAGGATAGAAACCAAAACCATAACCTAATTGATAAATAGATCAAAAATTTATAACCCATCAAAAAGTTAAAAAGAGGGAGATTTGGAGTTGGGAAATTATGCCAGGAAAAAATCATCAAATTGATAAAAATTCAGAGGCTTCTACAGAAAAAAAACCAAGCCAAAGAAGGGTGAAATCCAAAAAAATGGAATACCTTGGAGCAGTCATTGGGAACTTAGTTCTATTTTATATCGTCAATCATTTAATGGAATGGCACATTCCTTTCATCACTGAAGATTTTTATAAAGTTCTTCCCTATATGAATTGGTCAATTGGTGCTTCTATTGTAGCGAATATTCTTTATATTTTTTTTGATCAGAAGTTTATTCATTTGGGAACAATGCCAGTATTAAATATTCTAAGTTTATTATCAGTATTTATGTTATTTAAAGTTTTCCCTTTTGATTTTAAATTAGTGGGATTGGAAATCTTAAATCAAGTTGGCAAAATATTATTGGGGCTAGCAGTGCTGGGGGTTATAATTGGTATCGCAGTAGATTGGTACAAATTAATTCGGAATTATTAATTGTTTTAGTTGCTCTCTCCTTTAGGATAGAGTTTTAAGATTTTATTGGAGGTAGGATTATCGAAGAAATTCTTTTGATGATCATGGGCGTTCTGATCTATGTCGGGATTTTTTTAATTATAATCTTTCCTTTAAGGATTTTTGCTGCTTTTCGAAAGGGACAGAAAGAAAGTGCCATTCGAAGTATTGTGATATTGGGATTCATCGTTTTAATCCTACTTCTCTTGGAAAAAACCAAACTGGTAGACATTGAAGAATATCTTTTTTTCTGGTAATTCAATCACTGAGATTAAAAAATACGATTGTAATAGGCTGATTCAGTCTTTTCACTTTTTTTATTGAAAAGTTGACAGGAAATAAAGCGGTCTATATTATGAATAGTACAAACAAGTTGATAAAAACCAATAATGAGCTATAGGAGGAAAGAAATGAAAGGGAAAATATTTTTTATCGTTATAATTGCTCTATTGATTTCACTGGTCTTAAGTAGCGCGGTGTTAGGAAATGAGGAAAAAACTTATATTGTTGGGATTGATGGCGACTATTACCCCTTTTCTTTTATTGATAAAGATGGGAATCCAGCTGGTTTTGATGTTGAATCCATTCAATGGATAGCCAATGAAATGGGCTTTAAAGTACAAGTCGTTCCTATGGCATGGGACGGAATTATTCCAAGTCTTTTAGCCAAAAAGATTGATCTCATCTATTCAGGAATGACGATTACTGAGGAAAGAAAACAGCAGGTTGATTTTTCTGATGTTTATTGGGTAGTCAATCAAGCAGTAGCTGCTCGTGAAGGTGAAAATTTAGATATTGAGAGTTTTAAAGCAGGAAAATATACAGTTGGAACCCAAAGAAGTTGCACCGCAGCCATGTGGATTGAGGATAATTTAATAAAAACTGGGATTCTTCCTAAGGATAACCTCAAACTATATGATAACTTCCCCTTGGCGGTAAACGATTTAATCAATGGTCGAGTCCAAGTGGCAATGATGGACGAACCAGTTGTAACCAAAGCAATTGCCGGAAAACCACTCGTAAAAATTGGAGTGATTAGTACCGGAGAAGAATACGGAATCGCTGTTCGTAAAGAAGACACCGAGTTAAAGGAAAAACTCAATGAAGGTTTGAAGAAGTTGATGGCTTCGCCTTTTTGGGAAGAGCTCATGATCAAGTATGAGATGAAATAATTTCAATATTGAAAATTTCAGATTATTAGGGAGCAGGGATGAAAAATCTCGCTCCCTATTTTTTTCATATCACAAAAATAACTTTCCCATTCACTCAATTTCATTTATAAAGTATAATCACTTTCAGGTATTTAAAAATTAAGAAATTTTTTAGTTGAGGTGTCACCATTGCAGGCTGTCATTGAATCGTTTCCCTATATCATTTCTGGTATGGGGGTGACATTTGGATTGGTTGGATTGGCATTAACATTGGGTTTAGTTTTGGGAATTCCTATGGCAGTCGGTCAGGTTTATGGAAGAAAATGGATTGGGAAATTTATTTCTTTTTACGTTTGGATTTTTCGGGGACTTCCTAATTTAGTTCTCCTTTTTCTTTTTTATTTTGGTATATTTCCACTTATAGGTCTGAATGTTTCTGCTTTTTTTATTGGTGCACTTGTTTTGGGGTTAAGAAGTGCGGCTTATCAAACTGAAATATTTCGAGGAGCAATTTTATCTCTCGGCGAAGGACAGATGTTGGCAGCCCGATCGTTGGGTATGAGTAAAAATCAAGCTATTTTCAGTATAATACTTCCACAGGCACTTCGAATTGCTTTACCAGGATGGTCAAATGAATATCCAATT
>JAAYUT010000302.1 GCA_012517485.1 Candidatus Atribacter fermentans | reverse complement strand
ACAGAAATATCTCGAAGTATTGCGAAAAAACTTCATGCCAAAGTGTATTTTCTACCAGCGCCAGCATTCACCAAAGACCAAAAAACTCGGGATGCAATGTTAAAAGATAGTATTATTAAGGCAGCTCTTTCAGAGAAGATAGATTTAGCTTTAGTCGGGATTGGGAATGTTACACCCCAAACCATGTTAATCGATACCGAAACCATAACCAAAAAAGAATACCAGGATTTATTAGAAAAAAGGGCGGTAGGAGTTATTAATGGCACATTTTTTGATATACAAGGTAAAATTGTTGAATTTGAAGGAAATCAGAGGAGAATTGCTGTTCCGTTAACCGAGCTTAAAAAAGTATCTCATATTATTGGTGTGGCTGGAGGATTAGATAAAGTTGATGCAATTGTTGGAGCCTTGCGTGGTGGTTTTGTAAATCTATTGGTTATCGATAACTTTACTGCAGAGGCCATTCTGAAAAAGGTAGAGATTTGAAAATAAAGATAAATTTATATTCTTATACTTTCCAATTTTATTATTAAGAAAATAAAAAATTAGTAAGAGTTATTAGTAAAAAAAGAAAATACCTCCAAGAAGGAGTGATCATTTTGGTAGAAAAACCGTATTCTCTAAGTTTTAGTTTGGAAGGGAAAACCGCTTTAATCACTGGAGCTGCAAAAGGAATTGGTAAAGCTATTGCCCAGGTATTTTCAAATCAAAAAGCAAACATCATATTGGTTGATTTAGATCAGGAAGTGATTAATGTAGCCAAATCTCTTCCAGGAGGGACTAATCAAAATCTTCCTATTGTTGCTGATATTACCATAAATGCTGACCTTAAGAGAATTTATCAGGAAAGCTTTAAAGTGTTTCCACGAATTGATATTTTAGTAAACAACGCTGGAGTAGGAATGTTGGATGATGCTGAAAATCTTTCTGAGGAAATTTGGGATAAAACGATGGCAGTTAATTTAAAAGCTCCTTTTATGCTCTCGCAAATTATTGGTCGAGAGATGATTAAACAGAAAAAAGGGAAAATCATCAACATTGCTTCTCAGGCGGGGTTAATCGCCCTTGATAAGCATGTAGCTTATTGTTCAAGTAAAGCAGGGATTATTGGTATGACGAAAGTTTTAGCCTTGGAATGGGCTGAATATGGTATTAATGTTAACGCTATCGCTCCAACTGTTATTCTCACTGAGTTAGGAATAAAAGCCTGGTCAGGAGAAGTGGGAGAAGCCATGAAAAAGAAGATTCCCCTTGGTCGGTTTGGTTATCCAGAAGAAGTAGCAGCTGCGGCCCTTTATTTAGCCAGCGAAGCATCTAATTTAGTGACTGGTGAGACTCTGGTTATTGATGGGGGATATTGCATTCAATAATCAGTTTGTTGTTGATGGATAAAGGAGGTGAGAACCGAAAAAGTAAGTGAGTGCTACTTCTGTTAAGTCGTTTTATTTTGTCAAAAATTCCCAGAAGGAGGGATTAAATTGAAAAAAAGAACTCTTATGTTATTTAGTGTTGTTGTCTTAGTTTTAGGGATGACATCTATAGCTTTTGGTTGGAGTTTAGAGGAAGCAGCCAAACCCTATGCTGGAGTAACCTTAAGGTTTATAACTGAGACCACTCCTCCCAGTTACTGGGTTGAGGAGGCATTACCGGAATTCGAACAAGCAACTGGAATTAAAGTTATTGTTGAACGACAAGCCCACCCTCATCTTGAGGAAAAAGCACTCATGGATTTTGCTTCCAAAACAGGAATTTATGATGTTTTTAACTTTGACTATTCTTGGACAGGAAAATATGTCAAAGCTGGTTATATTGAACCTTTTGAGCAGTATATGAACAACCCAGCTTTGGCCGATCCAAACAATGACCTCGCTGATTTCTATCCTCGAATGTGGGAAGGAACCATGTGGGATGGGAAAGCCTATGGATATCCATTTGATAGTGTTATTCAATACCTTTTCTGGAACAAAGCTATATATGATGAGTACGGTGTAGCTGGACCTCCGAAAAAACCGGATGAATGGATGGATACCATGCAAAAGCTCAATCATCCTCCTCAACTTTACGGGGTAGGGATGATGGCTAAACGACATCTTTCTGTCGTTTGTGAATGGCTCTGTATTTTGTGGGCTTTCCAAGGTCAGTTATACGATGATAACTATAATGTTTTATTAAATGATGAAAATGGCGTGAAGGCTACTGAATATTATAAAAAGATGACAGAATTTGCTCCTCCAGGAGTAACCACTTGGACTTGGGATGATGTCAATACTGCGCTTCAGCAAGGTACAGTTGCGCAATCAATTCAGTGGGATGAAAATTATGGAAGCATGGAAAATCCTGAAGAATCAAAAGTTGTTGGCCAGATGAGATACGCTCCAGTACCATCCTATGGTGATCCAGTTTCTCATTATGGTGGTTCGAGTCTTGGCATTCCAACTTCTTCTAAAAACAAAGAAGCAGCATTTCTCTTCATTCAATGGGCAACCAGTAAAGATATTCAACTTCGTGGTGTAGGGAAAGGTTCTTCCCCAACTCGAATGTCAGTTTATACGGTTCAGGAACTTCGGGATAAATATCCAAGTTTTGCTGCGACTGATGAAGCAGCAGCGACAACTGGTTGGCGACCAAGAATCCCAGAATGGGATGATATGGTTGAGACCCTTGCCTTGGAAATTAACTCAGTTGTAGCTGGGGCAAAAGATGTGAAATCTGCATTAGATGCTTCTGCAGCAAAAGTAGATGAACTTTTAAAAAGTGGTGGATATAAATAATCAATCATTCGGTTGAAGAATTTGCTGCACAGAGATATACCATCTCTGTGCAGCAAAAAAGGGGGAAAGTCGATTGTCGTTAAAAAAACTTTCGGTTTTTCAACGTTTTGGTTTCTGGATCTCAAGTACTGAAACTAAATTTAAATGGGCTTTATTACTTCCCACCATTATTTTATTGGCCATAATAACCGTTTATCCAACTATTTATGCCTTTAACCTCTCACTGTCAGATTATAACTTAGCTCGGGCAGCCGATAGCTTGAAAGGTTATATTGGTTTAGAGAATTTCCGAAATGTTTTAAAAGATTCAACTTTTTGGAGTTCTCTTCGTACAACGATTACCTTTACTGTGGTTGTTGTTTTAATTGAGTTTTTCTTAGGATTAGGTATTGCACTTATCTTGCAAGGAACAGTGACCGGTTCAAAAATTATCAGAACTTTTATATTACTCCCCATGATTATGGCACCAATTGTGGTTGGGCTTACTTGGACCTATCTTTATCAATCTGAATTTGGGTTAGTGACTTTTATTCTTCGAAAACTTCATCTCATGAGTTATGCGACAGCTCCTTTAGCCGACGTGAAAAGCGCCCTACCAGCTCTTATGGTAGTTGATATCTGGCAATGGACACCTTTTCTCATTATGGTTTTATTAGCTGGGTTAGAAGCATTACCTACTGCTCCATATGAAGCTGCCCGCATTGATAAGGCTTCACCGTTTTTAGTATTTCGCAAAATTACCCTGCCCTTGCTCCGCCCGGTCATTCTTATTGTGTTGGTTTTGAGAATAATGGATGCAATACGTGTTTTCGATATCGTTTATGCCTTAACCGAAGGAGGACCTGGTGAAGCAACTGATGTTTTAAGTATGTTTATTTATCGAAATGCTTTTTATTTATGGGGGATAGGAAAAGCCTCGGCTATTTCTTTTATTTTACTGTATATCATCATGATAATTTCAGTCATTTTAGTTAATCTTTTAAGTCGTGTAAAACAAACGGTATAACCCCATAAAATATAAAATGGGATAGATAATAATTCATTTGGGGTGGTTGATTGTGGAGAAAAACCGAAAAAAATATATAATTGCTATGGTTATTATTGGGATAATTTTGGTGATAAACGTGATGCCTTTTTTATGGCTCATATTAACCTCGCTAAAAACCCGACTCGATATTTTTGCTATACCACCAAAATTCTTTTTTAATCCTTCAGCAAAGAATTTTATATCAGCTTTTACGAAGCGTCATTTTTTACCAATGTTTTATAATAGCCTTATCATATCGGCGAGTACGACGTTACTTTCTTTGGCAGTTGGAACTCTTGGAGCTTACTCATTGGCTCGTTTTAAACTTTTTGGAGATAAACATATTTCGTTTTGGATTTTAAGCACCCGTATGTTTCCTCCTATTGTTTTAGTCATTCCATTTTTTATTATGGCCACTCGTTGGGGACTTCACGATACTCGATCACTTTTAGTAATTGTTTATACCACTTTTAATTTACCTTTTGTGGTTTGGATTATGAGAAGTTTTTTTGAAGATATACCCAGTGACCTTGAAAAAGCCGCTATGGTTGATGGATATTCCAGGTGGGATGCTTTTAGGAGGGTCATTTTACCTCTTAGTGCGCCAGGATTGGTTACCACCGCTATTCTCTGTTTTATCTTTTCATGGAATGAATTCCTGTTTGCCAACGTTTTAACTGCCGCTATGGCAAAAACTGTCCCAGTAGGAATACGAGGTTTAGTAACATCACGAGCGATTGAATGGGGTGAGATAGCTGCAGTTGCAACTTTACAAGTTATTCCCGTTTTAGCATTTACATTTGCGGTTCAAAAGTATATCATCCGTGGTTTAACCTTAGGTGCAGTGAAGGGATAATTGTCTTTTATAAAAGATTGTTTTGAAATGAAAAGGATGTGAAGCCCAGTGGATTTTGGCTTTGGAGATCGAGTTTTTGTTTCAGTTATGACTACCTTTGGTTTAGGATTTTTATGGTTAGGTTGGCTGGAAAAGTATCTTCCAATTTGGATCGTTCCTTTGATCGGTTTATTTTTTGCTCTTCTACTCATTATTCCCTGGTATCGAAAATTTATTCGAGAAAAAAAAGCGGAAAAAGAGGAATTATTGCAGATGAGAAATGGCTTTGAGAAAAGGATGGAATCTTAAATGGCGAGTTTAACCCTTAAGAACGTTTGGAAAAAATATGGGAAGGTAGTTGCTTTAAAAGGGGTCAATTGTGAAGTAAAGGATGGAGAATTATTAACGATTTTAGGACCATCGGGGGCTGGAAAAACTTCACTCCTTCAAACGATCGCAGGAGTTGAAGAAATCGCTGCTGGGGAAATTTACATTGATAAACAAAGAGTTGATCAACTTCCTCCGCCTGAGCGAGATGTAGCCATGGTATTTGAGACGTATGCTCTTTATCCAAATAAAACAGTTTATCAAAACATGGCCTTCCCCTTACATTCTCCTTTTAGAAAACTGCCAAAAGATGAAATCGATCAAAAGGTTAAAGAAATTGCTCAACTACTTCAGATTGATTGGTTATTGGATAGAAATGTTGCTCAATTGAGTGGAGGTCAAAGACAAAGAGTGGCTTTAGGCCGCATGTTAGTAAGAAATCCTAAAATTTTTTTAATGGATGAGCCAATTGCTCATTTGGATGCGAAGCTACGCCATCGGCTTCGGGGGGAACTAAAAAATATTCAAAGGAAGTTCGGAATTACAACACTTTATACTACTCATGATTACCGAGAAGCTTTAGGAATGGGCGATCGAGTTATTGTCTTAAATCAAGGAAACATTTTACAAGTTGCTGAACCAGAAAAAATATTTAATTTTCCTAAAAATGATTTTGTTGGAGGGTTGGTTGGAGATCCTCCAATGAATTTTTTTATAAGTTATTTAACCTCGACCTCTTCTGGAATTGTTCTTCGAAATGAAGCTTTCGAAATACCTTTAGACCAAAAAATGACCGAAATAATGAATAACCTCAAAATTGATCATTTGAAAATTGGATTACGTCCTTCTGACATCTTAATGAGTATGACTCCAAATAAAAATTATTTTCCAGCAGAAATATATGTTGTTGAACCCTTAGGCATGATACAAATTCTTACATTGGCTCAACAGAAGATAAAATTTCAAGTAAAATACTCAGGTTCTTTGAATTTCGAGATGGGTCAAAAGGTCTATTTTGGTTTTCAACCAAATAAATTGCACTATTTTCATCCAACTACTGGCGTGAATATATTGTTAAAAGAAGAGGAATTTTTTTAATTCACATTAAGATTGAGATGAATGGATGTGAATAAAATTGGCTAAAGTAGAATTAAAAAAACTATGGAAGAAATATGGAAAGGTTGAAGCAGTAAAGGGAATTGATCTTTCTATAGAGGATCGTGAATTTGTTGCGTTTTTAGGACCTTCTGGGTGTGGAAAAACCTCAACTATGAGAATGATCGCTGGTTTGGAAAAAATCACCGAGGGAGAAATTTATATCGGCGATCGATTAGTAAACGAATTAGATCCAGGAACCCGTAACATAGCTATGGCTTTTGAGTCTTATGCATTATATCCACCAATGACAGTCTTTGATAACATTGCCTTTCCGTTACGTGCTATGAAATTTCCAGAAAATGAAATAAAGGATCGAGTTCAAAGATTAGCTGAAATTTTAGAATTAACTGATGTAATGACCAAATATCCTAAAGGTTTAAGTGGGGGCCATCAGCAAAGAGTTTCACTAGCTCGAGCTTTAGTGCGAGATGCGGATGTTTATTTATT
>JAAYUT010000301.1 GCA_012517485.1 Candidatus Atribacter fermentans | reverse complement strand
TTTAATCCCTTCTTTATTTCCTGAAACGAGATTTTCGTAATTATACCCGCCCCAGAGACAGATCTTCTTCCCATATTTTTCTTTCAATTCTTTTATATCCATACTAGCGGAGGCCTGAATAGACTGATAGCAGTCATACCCGCTTTCAATAAAAAAATCCATGAGTAGCCAGTTATTCCCGCAGGCATGTTTAATAACTGGAATATTGAAGTTTTCCTTTACATGCTTTACTCTGGCTTTACAGCTTGGAAGCACAAATTCTTTAAACATTTTTGGGGACAGCATTGGTCCTGAGTTATAAGAAAAGTCTTGCCCCCACATGATTGCATCTATGCCTTTTCTAATATAATAAAAATCTTCTTGGTTCCCAATTTTTAATAACTGTTGGCTAGCTGCTTTAACAATTTCAGGATTCTCAATATACTCTATTAAACCTCGATCCATACCACCCAGTAAAACCATTCCAACTTCGTTTCCGGCAGGACCAATAATAAATTTTTGATCACCTAGTTTGGAAATAATATAGTCTATTACTTCAAAAATAGATTCATCCGGTACTTCAATTTTTGGTTCTTCCATAAATTCGGATATCGTGTATTTTCTTTCCCATTTTTTTGGATCTTCAACCATAGTAATGTCGTTGGTTGCAGTTGAATATTTGTATATCTTACCTTCCGAATCTTGCCAAGTATTGTCGTCAATCTTTTTTGGGGGATCAAGTTCATAGTCAACCGGAGGGACTATACCACTGGCTTCAGAAGCAAGATTAATAATATCAATACAGTCAAGTTTTGTGTATAATTCAACAGCATCTTCTTTCCAACTCTGAACGACTTCATTTCTTCGCCCTTCCCAAAAGGCAATTTTACTTTTTGCTTTCGCTCGTAAATAGGTTTCATGACCTAGTATTTTTTCTACGGTATCAAAATCGATAGCAAATTCTCCATATGGAATCACATCTGGCTGTTCGAGTTTTAATGCTTTTAATACTCTCTTTTTACCGTTCAAAGCTATTACCCTTTTCCTAATTCAAAATTGATTTTTATCTTTATATTTATCAATACACGTTATCCCCTCATTCACATTTTTTACCTGGCAAGATAATGATAGACCGGTTTTAATGTTATTATTAAAAACTTCATCTAAAAAGGAAAAATCCTGATTATAACCCCAACCAATTATGCTCAAATGTTTATCATTATTTTTTTTATAAATTTTTTGAAAATTTTGCATTTCTGGATTTCCATAATTAATGCTCATTAAATTGTTGTCATTAATAATGTCATAAAGCCAATCTTTTATCTTCCCGCAACTATGCAGTGATCCCTTAAATTCAGTAAATATTTTTTTATTATATTGCCATGAAAATTCATCATACATTTCTGGAGAAAGATTAACTACTGCGGTATCATCTTTTATAACAACTTGACCTAGGTAGATAGCACCATGGACATATACAGCATCCCCCGTTGTCTTATCATTTAAAAGCTTATCAATATATTTCCGTAATCTGATATAGGTCTCGGTTATTAATTCAAGAAGTTCATGGAGGAGGAGCGGATTTTCATAAACAAGATAAAAAATATCACTACCAAGCATTAAGTGAGCAATATCAAAAGGACCCTGCATGTCTGGCTGGCTGACTTTAATGCCTTGTGAGCATAAAGGATAGTTTTTTAGTTTATCAAGATAAAAATGATGGGTCTGTATTACCCTTTCTACTAAACCTTTATTTAGGTCGGGTATACCTTTTTGAATAATCCTTTTTACTTCATCTCTGTTACTAAAATGTTCTACCCAGGGCATGTTATTGTAGAGGATTTTACTGGACAAGCCAAATAGAGACGGAATAATTCCAATCCCATGATTGCTTCTTATATGTAATGGGAAAAAGTCCTTTGTTTGGATACTACTATAGACACTTCCTCCACAGGTTTGGAGTAATTCGTTATACATCATTTTATAAGGGTCTTGAAAAGCCTCAGCGTAGGGGAATAAGAGACTTTGATCTATAATTGGAATAACTGTTAATGGTAAAAGGGGAACTGTTTGAAAGGTCAAGCTATCTAAGTGTATCTTTTCAACCTTTTGCAAATGTTTCAGATTAATATTTCTTTCGATAAAAGAGAGTAAGCTGTCAAGATTCTTTTCTATAAACTGTGACTTTTTGCTGTCATTCATAGGTTAAACTACCTCTTTTGGATAATAATTCAATAGTCAAAATTGCTAATTCTGAATTTGATAATTTTTTAATGTTTCCTTTATTATTTGCTTTTGGTTTTTAGTTAATTCAGGAAAGGGTCGAGTCGTTATTGGTAAACATACATTTAGAAGGCTCAACGCATACTTTATGGCAATAATCCCGCCTAATTGGTCAAATACTTGATTTATTTGATTTATTTCAAGCTGTAGTTGTTTGGCGAGCTCAGTTTTCCCTTCTACGATGGAAGAGAAGAGTCTTTCAAATTTTTCCGGTATTAAGTTCCCCAAACCGGGGATAGCACCATCACATTTTAAAAGGAAACTCGAATAAACCAATTCTGGTATTCCTTGGAAAACCACAAATTGGCTGTTTTTTTCCATTAGAATTCGACTGAATTGAGAAAACTCGCCACTACTATCTTTCAGGCCAACAATGTTTGGATGATCCATTAAAGAGAATATTAATTCGCGGGAAAAATGATGATTAACGAAAACAGGAATATTATAAACTAACAGCGGTTTTTCGCTCGAATCGGCAATATGGAGAAAAAAGTTCTTCAAATCGTTTTGAGAGTATGAAAAGTAGTAAGGGGCAGTTAAGACATAATAATCGACAGCTAATTTTCTAATTTTAGAAATGTTTTCCATTACTTTTTTTTCAGAATTTTCGCTAATATTGGCTAATTTGAGGAGCTTTCCATTTGCTATATCACTAGATTGCTCATATAAATCAAATTTTACTTTATCCTTCAAATTTGGATATTCACCCATTGACCCCCCTATGAAGATTCCTTGAATTCCAGAATGAATCATTCTGTTAATTAATTTTTCAAGGCTAACTTGGTCCAGCTCTTCGTCATCAGTTAAAGGGGTAACTATCGGAACGATGATTCCTTTTAGATCGGCTTTATTCTTAGGCATTTTTTATCCCTTTCTAAATGAATAGATATTGCTGTTTTAATGAATATTGGTGGGATCTTTCCTGGGAAAAGATATCATGTTTGTGCACTATTAATCCTTTCCCAGGAAAGGTAGATAAAAGATTTATTCTTTTATTCAGCTAATTTCCAATCTCCTAATTCAAGCCATTCCTCAGCTGTTTTGTCCAATACTTCTTCGGCAGAGATTTGTCCCGAATAAAAACTATTCATGTTTTTGGCGAGGGATAAACCACCATACGCAACTCCAACTATTTCTGACACTTCAGCATCAGGATGTTCTTTTGACAGATCTCTTACATAAGGCAAAGAATCCATAGCTAATTGTAAGAAATCTACACGACTTTTAATTAATGGGTCTTCAAGAAATTCAGGAGAGTTCATCATGGACATTCGTACTGGTACTAGATGAAAAGGAACGGTCCTTAAGAATTTTGCATAATTTGCTCCAGTCATGAAAAACTTAACAAATTCTTTAGCTTCTTCGGTATTGGGAGCATCTTTGAACAACACCCACACGTTGGGACCACCCCACATGGATTTTGTCCCTCCTTTAGGTGGTAGAGGAGGAAACATTGCTTTAGTTTTTTCAAGTAAATCAGGGTTATTGTTCCGTACATGTGAAACCAAGCGGAATGGGTAATATACCATCGCTGTTTTACCCTGGACATAGTTCATTCCTTCTTCAAAATATCCATGGGAGATAAAACCAGGAGGAGCATATTCTGTCAGTTTTTTCAAAAAATTCAATGATTCGATAGATTCATTACGGTACAAAGTGCTAAATGCTATATCTCCTTTTTGATCAAGAATGTAACCACTTCTTCTCCATAACTCATCAATAAAATGAGCCTGTGAATTTGGTTCAGATGCTGTCATTATGGACATCCCATATATATCTACATTGTTATCACCGTCTAAATCTTTGGTGAGTTTTTCTGCTATAGCTATAACATCATCGGTATTAGCTGGTTCTTCGAGGCCGTTTTCTTCGTAAAGATCAGAACGATAAAATAGGGCCTGTTCTCCAGTTTGAATGGGTACACCATAAACCGTTCCGTCAATAGTTGCTAAATCTAAAATATTTGCGGTAAAATCGTCTCTCCCCAGATCATCAATAACATCATCAAGTGGTTCTAAAACTTCAAGTTTATGTAGAGAAACCATTTGTGCCGCCATGGTGTAGAAAAGAGCCGGTTGCATTCCCGCACGCACCATAGACATAACTTTCAAAAAGATATCCTCATAGCTCACATATTCTGGGATAACTTCAATATCGGGATGGGTTTTTTCGAATTCATCAATAATCTCAGTAAAAGCAGTAATCGTTTCCGGATCTGTCTCATCAGTGACAAATCGAACACCCTTTTTTGCGTAAGCTAAGGACCCACACGCTAAGACAAAAACCAACATGAACACGAATACAAAATACAATTTATTTGACTTCATGAACAAATCCTCCCTTCTTATAAAATACATTTAAAAACATTTTTTATGTATTCCCAAAAACGTATCGCCTCCCTTCCACGTTTATTCGAATTAATAAAAAGTTAATTCAACCCTTAATAGCACCACCGCCCCATCCTTCAATAAGATATCTTTGAATATAAAGAAAGAAAATAAAAATTGGAATTAATGATAAGACACTTCCAGGCATGATGTAATCCCAACGAATACCATGTTTTGTTAAAAAACCGGTTAGGCCTACCGAAAGTGTTTTTAGTTCCTCGGAGGAGATAAATAGCAACGAGTAAAGGTATTCATTCCATGAAGTAATCAAGGTAAAAAGAGAGGTTGCTAAAATACCTGGTAATGCAATAGGAAGAACTATTTTCCAAATAACCTGCATTCGAGTTGCTCCATCGATCATGCCAGATTCTTCAAGCTCATAGGGTATAGTTTGGAAAAATGCTCGTAACATCCATAAAGAATAAGGAAGAGATATCGTTAAATACGTTATCATTAACCCAGTCAAAGAGTTGATCAACCTGGTTCGTGCTAGGAGGAGATAAAGGGGTAGAGCCATCAAAATTGGTGGAAACATGTAGGTAAGCAAGACGGTATTGGCGATTGTTTCTCTTGCTCGAAAACGTCCTCGAGTCAAAGCGTAAGCGCCTAAAGTTGCTACAAAAACAGATAAAATGGTGCTGATAATAGTGACTAAGACGGTATTTCTAAACCAGGTTGTAAAGAAGGTTTCTTTAAATAATTTTATATACTGTTCTATGGTTATTGATTTTGGGAAAAAAGTTGGAGGGACAGCAAAGAACTCAATAGAATTCTTCAATGATGAAGATATCATCCAATAAAAAGGAAAAGCACAAAACAAAACCAATAAAAATGAAAAGAAATAAGTGGAAAAAGCAGATAAAAACTTCTTAAACCTGTATTTACCATATTTTTTCGAATTCATCAACTTGTTTCTCCTGAAATGAATTTACAACTCTCAAACCGTTTGTTTGGCTGGCTTAAAAGCAGTGATATAGATTGTAGCCATTATTATTAAGATTATGAATATAACGACATTCACAGCTGATGCATATCCTAATCGCATCGCTCCAAACGCTTGTTCGTAGGATAATAAAGCCAATGATGTTGTTGACCCTGCTGGCCCTCCACCGGTTACAACAAAAATCTCTTCGAATTTTTGACTCATCCAAATTGCTCGCAGAAAAACAACAATGAGAAGAACTCCGCGAATTTGAGGAAGAGTTATATTCCAGAAAATCTGCCATGAATTGGCGCCATCAACCTTGGCTGCATCGAAAAGACTGCTAGAAATTGATTCCAACCTGGCTAAGACATTTATCATTACAAAAGGAAAATATCTCCAAGTTGCCATAATGATGACAGAAATAAGGGCAAGCCTTGGAGTAGCAAGCCACAAGATAGGTTGTTTGATTATCCCTAAAGTCATAAAAATATGGTTAAAAATTCCGGAAATATCGTTATACATCCATCTCCAAACCAGATAGATACTTACACCGGGGGTAAAGAATGGGAGAAGAGTAAAAGCTCGAACTATGCCTCTACCAGAAAAGCTTTTATAAAGAAGAAGTGCTGATCCTACACCCAAAATTGTTTGTAAAAATACAGTACCAAATGTCCAAATAAGAGTAATTTTAAAAGACCGCCAGAATGAAGGATCTTTCAATAGTTTAATATAATTTTCTAAACCGCACCATTTTCCTTCCAATTCATAGAGCATTTGTTTAGTAAAACTCATCATAAAAGATTGGATAACAGGATAGAACATGAGAATGGCAATAAGGGTGAGAGCAGGGACAATCATCCAAATAATGTTTCTGTCTTTGCTCATGAAAACATTTTCCACTCCTTTACATGGCTTAATTTAAAAAAAACTACGATAAGTATAAAATTTACTGAGTATCACTGGAGATCTTTTTTTTCTGTACAGCATTTCTAACTCTTGTTTTAATGCTTACAAAGTGGTCAGATAAACAAGCTCTTGCTTGCTCAAGATCACCACTTTTAACCGCTTCTAAAACCTTACGATGCCTTTCATATGAACCAATGGGATCTCTTTCTACTTCTATTGGATCTCGTAACTTGTGTAGAACCTCCCAAAAAACGTCTAGAAGTTTGAGAAGAAGATAATTCCCTGCCGGGGAAAAAAGTTTATGGTGGAATTGAGCATCTTCGTCATCAAAAAGACGACCTTGTTTCGCTTTTTGACCCATGAGGAATAAAATGTTTTCTAATTCTTCAATTTCTTTTTTCTTTATTATCCCAACAACTTTATCG
>JAAYUT010000300.1 GCA_012517485.1 Candidatus Atribacter fermentans | reverse complement strand
TAATGAAAATAGACATAACTTTCTTATCCACTTTATAACCCTCCTTTTTTTTAACTCTAAGTTCTCATCTTTAAAAAAATTTTCTTAGTATGATTATAAATTCCGCTATTCTATAAAACAATATGAAATATTTGATTGTCTCTTTTTTTTTATTCTATTCAAGAAATATTACAACTGAAAATTGGTTTTTATTATTATTCTGTAAATTAGGAGGTTTCAAACATGTTACAATTCCTAACCAAAAAAATTGTAATAAACATTTTAGTTATTGGTTTCATCCTTTTTAGTGGAGTGGCATTCGCTCATCCCCCCTCAACAATAAATGCAACCTTTAACCAAGATACTAAAATTCTAACCGTTCAAGTTCTCCATAATGTTCCAAATCCTACTGGCGATCACTACATTCAAGAAATCAAAGTCAAACTGAATGGCAAAGACATGATTCTTCAATACTTCTTAACTCAAGCATCCTCAGGTGTTCAAAATGCACAATATCTTCTTATAGATGCTAAGTCGGGAGATACCATTGAAGTTTATGCTCTTTGTAATAAGTTCGGTGACAAAACTATAACTTTAAAAATTGATTAGTGTAATTAAAATTTATTATTTTTAATTGACATTTTGTAGGATTGAATTTAAAATTTTACTATGGGCTCTGAGGAGCTGGTATGCGAAAAAGCCTCCGATAAGAGGGTTTGACTCTCTGAAAAAGCTCTGTAGTAAGTGAGCGACTATAATGGCTAAACGTCTGGTGCTTCTTGCCGACGGAAAACGCAACCGGTTTGTTAGAGCCCATTTTTATGTCATGACCTGCTTAAATACCATCAAATCGTTAATAAAATACTTAATTATCCTTCCATAAAGATTTTTAAATTACTTTTTGCAAATATTCCTTCATTACCATGGTTGCCCAATCAATTTTCTTTCTATCAATCCAATAATGAGTAACCAAGCGATACTCTCCCGCTGATGGAGGATTAATTTTTATATTTTTATTATATAAAAAACGGACAAAAGCACCTGAATCTAAATTCCTCTTTTGAATTCGGAAAAAAACCATGTTTATGTCAAGTCGATCTTTTAAAATTTCCAACCCAGAAATTTCACCGAGTCTATGAGCTAAATATTGAGCATTCTCATGGTCAACAGAAAGACGTTGAACCATTTTTTTTAGTGAAATGATTCCGGCAGCAGCTAAATATCCACTTTGACGAAGCCCGCCACCCATTAACTTACGATTTTTCAGCGCTCGATCAATAAAAGATTTACTGCCTGCTAAAATTGACCCAATTGGTGCACATAAACCTTTAGAAAGACAAAACATTACTGAATCACAATATTGGCTTATTTCGGCCGCATCGACTTTCAAAGCCAAGGCAGCGTTAAAAATACGAGCACCATCAAGATGAATTGGTATACCCAATGACCTGCTAAATTTAAAAATCTCTTTCATATCAGCAAGAGGTATCACTTTTCCTGAAGAATGGGCATTTTCGAGGCAAATTAAACCAGTTCTTGGGTTGTGAATATCCCCATCGCGATAACGTTGTTGTAGATCGTTAATAGTGATACGACCGTTCATATCGGGAATACACCGTAATTGAACCCCAGCAATTACTGCTGAAGCTCCAACCTCGTGCATGACAATATGGTTACTTTCTGGAATGAGTATTTCATCTCCTCTTTCGGTATGAGTAATTAGAGCTAATTGATTTCCAAAAGTCCCTGATGGCACAAATAATGCTGTTTCTTTCCCAACCATTTTTGCAGCTAATTCTTGTAAACTTAGAGTAGTTGGATCGTCTTGATATACATCATCACCTACTTCAGCCCTAACCATAGCATCTAACATTTCTTCAGTAGGGTGGGTCACTGTATCACTTCTTAAATCAATCCATTGACTATGGTATTGGTTGATAGCTAACAACTTATGTCACATCCTCTTAATTTAATCAATTGTAAAAAATCAACTCTTTTTAACCATCGCTTGATATAACTGTTCGGTTTTTTTTATAATTCGATTTGGTGATACGCCTAATTGTTCAGCATACCAAACTGCCCCTCCAGCTCCAACACCCTCCTTGACATATCCCTTTTCATAATCAGCAAGCCCAGGAAAAGGTGATTGACTAAAATCAAGTGGTGCAGAATAAATATCAACCTGAATTTGTTTGGCAAGGTCAAGGAAATGGGCATACTTATCACCTACCACATAGGTCGTTGTAGCAACCAAGAGTGACTTATCATACCCTGCTTGTCGGAGTAATGCGGCAACTGCTAACATTTGTGTTCCACCAGCAAGTATGATATCTGTTTTATCTAAAATACCGGTAACCATGCCAAATACGGTGGCTTGCATTGGGTCTCCCAGTTCACGAATGGCATCAATCGGTTTCCCATGCAAATCTCCGAATTTAATTCCGACTCTCTTGGCAGTATTTTCCCAAATTTGATCTTTAAGCTGAATAGGATTAATTGGACTCGCTGATGAAACCATGCCATTGTATCCTAACGCTTTTAATACTAAATAAGCAGTAGTAGTACCACCGGGTAGTGACTCAGCAATCACGATCTTTTTTGAAGATTTCCCTAAAACACGCCCTAAAGATTTGGATTTTTCTATTAACAATTCAACTCCGGAAATTGCTTGGTCAATTTGAGGATCCCTTCCCGGATGGACATTCATTTCCACGTAGGGAACTATCGGGGGAAGATAGGTTCCAGAACGAACAATTAAAACCGGGAATTCAGCTTCACAAATTGCTGCGCGAGTGATAATCGCCGGTGTTGGATGTCCTTGGGGATCAACTGGAATAGCATCGATAACATGAGGTTTCCCCCATAAAAGCATATCAGCATCTGCCGGTGCAGTATAAGGAATGACCTCCGGATTTGAACCTGCGATTGATACTCCAGGAATTTTACTGACGTCGCTTCCACTTATCACTAAAACAAACATACCGATTATTCCTCCGATTATTTAGAACTTTAGCGATTATTTCCTTTTTTTATAAGTTCCATTCGATATTTTTCAGCATCGAGATTCCTAATTTCTTCGCATTCCTTAATAGATAAAATTCGAGGCTCACCAAATTGTTTTGCCGCAATCAATATTCTGGCTGACTCTTCAATCAATTCAGTTCTTTGAAACGCTTCTTTTAGATTTTGACCGACCGTCAATGCACCATGGCCGAGCATGAGAACACCATTTTTATCTTTTATTTGACTTTGAACCGCCCGGGCTAATTCAGCGGTACAAGGAGTTACATAATCAATATAACCTAATGATCCTAAATAAGCGACAAAATCCGGGAACATTGGCTCGATTTTTCCACCACCGGCAATAACTCCAATAGTAAGAGGAGGATGAGTATGAACAACCGCATTAATATCAGGCCTTCCTAAATAACAGAACCAGTGCATAACAACTTCTGAAGAAGGTCGGCCATCAGATATGGTTTTTCCGGTTTCAAGATTAACTGAAATATAATCATTTGGTTCTAATTCATCGAATCCCAATCCACTGGGTGAAATCAGCATGGTATCTTTATAGCGAGCACTGATATTGCCACCAGCGCCAACTACTAATTTTTTTTCAATAATCTTTCGACCCCAATAAACTAACGATTCTCGAAGTTCTTTTTCATCCATTACGACTCACCTCATTTTTATAATTCAATTATTAGAAATTTTCTTTTATCGGAATTCTATAAACTCATTATAGCTGGAATATCTTTTGCATATTTATCCATTCTGAAAATAAAGGGATGGGTAAAAAAAATTGAACAATTCCACTCCGTGGTGGTGTACCGTTTTACGGCGTGGAGGGTGTCTTCCATCAGTCATCCTGAGTGGGGTCCCCCACGTGAGGATCTCATCTGACACCGAAGGTGTCATCCTGAGGCTTCGTTTTTTGAAGCCGTGAGGATCTCATCTTTTCTATTCTTTTTTTATAAAAACTTTATAAGGATGAGATTGCCACGTCGCATAAGACGCTCCTCGCAATGACGGAGCAGGAATAATTACAACCCCCCTTCATCCTCTTTTACGAAAGAGGGAGATTTTTTTCCTTCGACCCTCTGTTTGAGAGGCCTTATTCCTTTTTTCCTCTCACCTGGTGGGAGAGGCCTTATTCCTTTTTTCCCTCTCCCCTTGCGGGAGAGGGTTAGGGTGAGGGGGACGCTGTTTTCCATCCTCAACTGATTTCTGTTTTTTTATTCTTTTTCTACAACACAAGGTTCGATTGTCATTATTAAATCATCATTCAATAGCTCAACAAATCTCTTAAAATTGAAAATTAGGTTCATTTTAAACTCCTCCACACAAAAATGAAAGGGAGATATAATATTTCATGACCTATTTTAAAAAATTGTTCAAAAATGTTCTTTGTTTTATATAAAAGGAGGAATGAATGATTATCAGTGCCAGTCGTCGAACTGATATTCCTGCTTTTTATGGCGAGTGGTTTGTTAGAAGACTCCGAGATGGATTTGTCGTTATTCCAAATCCGTTCAATATGCACCGTTTTAACATCCAATCTCTTCGTCCAAATGAAGTAGAAGCAATTGTCTTTTGGAGTAAATACCCCCTTCCCTTTTTCACTTATCTTCCCGAAATAGATCATTTGGGTTTTAATAAACGTTATCTTTTCCACTTGACTATAAACCCTTACC
>JAAYUT010000299.1 GCA_012517485.1 Candidatus Atribacter fermentans | reverse complement strand
GCTAATTGATAGAGCTGTTCTAAATTTTTTTGTGAGGATTTCATTTCTGCAACAGCTTCTCCTTTCCTTAAAATGAATATGCGGTCACATAAACCAGCAACCTCTTTGAATTCTGAAGAAAGGAGGATGATTCCCAATCCTTCATCTGCAAACCTCAATATCAATTTATAAATCTCATACTTTGCACCAACATCGACACCTCGTGTCGGTTCATCCATAATGATTATTTTCGGTTGGCTTTTGATCCACTTTCCAACCACTACTTTTTGCTGATTTCCTCCAGAAAGATTTCTAGCCATCATATGGATATTTGGTGGGTGAATAAGTAAATCTCTAATAATTTCATTGGCAATTGATATTTTTTTTCTGTTAGATGTAAAGAGCATTTTAACTGCCTGATCAATAATAATCATTGAAAGGTTATCAACAATCGGTAATTGAAGAAAAAGACCTTCATTTTTTCGATCTTCAGGAATAAATGAGACTCCTAATTGGACTGCCTTTTGAGGTGAATCGATTCGTACTTTTTTTCCATATAGAAAATAATCACCCGAATAATTTTGACTTAATCCAAAAAGAGATTTTCCCAGTTCAGTTTTTCCTGAACCAATGATTCCAGTGATTCCTAATATTTCTCCGGATCTTAATGAAAAGCTGATCGGTGCAAGCATTCTCTCCGAAAAGAAGTTCTTCACTTCCAGTAGAACCTTGTCACCGGGTGCCCCAAATCGCTTTGGAAACTCACTCTCTAAATTCCTTCCAATCATCATGCGAACGAGTTCTGAGATTTGTATATCTTTGGTCGAATGGGTTCCAACATTTTCTCCATCTCTTAAGACGGTTACTCGATCAGCTATTTGAAATATTTCTTCAAGATGATGTGAAATATAGATGACTGTCTTTCGACGCTTTTTGAGATCTCTGACAATTTTAAAGAAGTTTTCAATCTCAATCTTACTCATTCCTGCAGTTGGTTCATCCATGATGAATATCTGTGCATTGTTGGAGAGTGCTTTTAAAATCTCAACGATTCGCTTATCACCCAAACCAATATTTTTCACTTTCTGTAATGGATCAATTGATAAGGGGAATTGCTCCATAAGTTCTTGGCTTTCTTTCACCATCATTTTTTCCATGAGCCAGCCGCTTCTATTCTCTTGTATCTCGTGTCCAAGAAATATATTTTGAGCGACAGTAAAATTTTCAATGAGACTTGACTCTTGATAAATAGCAACAATTCCCCTCTGACGAGCAACTATTGGGTTTTCAATTTTCACCCGTTTACCAAAAAGATATATTTCTCCTTCATCTAAGGGATGAACTCCCGTAATGATTTTTATCAGTGTTGATTTTCCTGCTCCATTTTCTCCAACTAAAGCATGAACTTCGCCTTCTTCAACTTCAAAATGAATACCTCGAAGTGCATATATCCCACCAAAGTGCTTATGAACATTTATAAGCTCTAACGCTTTTTCCTCTTTTTCCATCTTTTTTTAAAAGTCAACTCCGGAAACCAAAATAATGTTTGCATATGGTGTAAATTCGCCGGTTTTTACAAATCCTTTGACTTCTTTTCCTTCCAGAGCTCCATTTAAAACTAAATTTTTAAATTCAACATGAGGAATATTTTCTTCGATAATGGCATTTCCTTTGTTTTTTTTCTTAGAAAGAATAGATTTGAATTTGTCGTAGATGGAAGGGCTCATGGTTTTGGTTTCATTCGCAATAATAACTTTTTCAATTTCCAATTCTTGTAAGATGATTTCGAGAACATCGACCACGTGTGGCAGGTTTCTTCCAACTGAGACATCGATACATTCAGTGTATTGATGCCGAGGGAAGGGAAAGCCACGATCAGTAATCGCTAACATATCACCATGACCAAGCCGTGAAACTAACTTTGCTAAGTCGTTATGAAGAATACCTTGAGTTTTCATAATATTTTTCACATCCTTTTAATGAATTGAATGAAAAGGTTTAATCTCCTTATCTAATTCTTTTTCTATTTCTATTAATTCTGGAATAGATGATTGAGCTCCCTTTTTTTCTGTGCTCAATGCAGCAGCAATGCTTGCAAATTGAATAGAATCTTCAAGTAAATACCCTTTTGAAAGTCGAGCTGCTAATGAACCTAAAAAAATATCGCCAGCAGCAGTTGAATCAACGCTGTTCGCCTGATGTGGTAAGAGATGAACCCAATTATTGTTAAAGGGAAAAATAAGCCCTTTTTCTCCCAAGGTAACAATAGGACAGTGAAATCCCATCTTGATAAGTTTTAAACCTGCAAGATAAGCACTTTCAATATCCGTTACCGGGATTTGAGTCAAAATTGATGCCTCAGATTCATTTGGTTTCATAATATCAACCAGGGGTGGTATATCATCGGGAATCGGTTCATGAGGTGCAGGGGCGGGATCAAGAATGACAAACATTTTATTTTTTTTTGCTTTCCTTATCGCTGCAAAAACTGTTTGGGGAGGAATTTCCATACTCGAGAGCAAAATACTTCCAGGCTGAAAAAGGGACTCGCAGTTATTCACATCCTCTTGAGATAACAAATAATTTGCTCCAGGGGTAAAGGTTATTGAATTTTGACCAGTTTTATCAACACGTATCATTGCTAAACCCGCAATCCCTTTTTCAGTTTTCATTATAGAACTTACTTCAACCCCTTTCTCAGATAGAGAGCGGATAAGTTCATGACTAAAGTAGTCATCTCCGATGCGCCCAAAATAATGAACTTTTGCTCCTAATAGAGCGGCAGCTGCTGCCTGATTCCCCCCTTTGCCCCCTGGGTACATAGCATAACTATTGGATTGAACTGTCTCTCCCGGTCCCGGAAAGTGATCGACTTCCATGACCAGGTCCATATTTATGCTTCCCATTGAGATTACTCTGCCTGAAAAAGGAAATGTATTCATGATTCAATTTCACTCCTCAACTGATTGACCACCTTCATAAAACTTTTAACCCGGTCTTTATCAACCTCTTTTTTCCAATCGTTATCTCTTTTGAAATAGCTCCCAATAATAGCTCCCTGGGCAAACCGTAAAAGGTCATGAACATTTTTCTCATTCACTCCACTCCCAATAAAAACCGGAATATTAACGATATCGCAAACCTCTTTTACTTTTTCAGGGGTCGGTGCTTTTCCGGTTTCAAAACCAGTGACGATTATGGCATCAGCACCTTCAGTTTCAGCGTCGTGTGCTTGCTCTGCAACAGAACGATCAGAAATGATAAAGTGACTTCCATGTTTCACATTAATGTCACAAAAAAACTGTATCTCTTGGGCTCG
>JAAYUT010000036.1 GCA_012517485.1 Candidatus Atribacter fermentans | reverse complement strand
GGTGATACCAACTAAATCACAGTTAATAAGTTCTCGTTCCAAGATTGACTTTTTTTCAACTTGTAAATCGAGGATTTTAACTTGATGATGGTTTTTTTGTAAAACCGAAGCTAAATACCCTAATCCAAGGGGGGGAAGTTTGAGACCAACGGTATTATATATGCCCGGTGAGGGTGGATTGACTAACAAGATTTTCATTCATTATCTCCTTTTTTATTCATAAAACTTAACTTCTTGGCGTCAATAAACTCAAAAAAATTGATTTAGCTTCAATAATTATAAATCTTAAAATTACCTTTATACATGAATACGAATTATTTCACTACCAAATTGGATCTCGAAGAGGACACAAAGCCATTGACCTTCACTTATACTGCAAATTATTGAAGATAATGTTAAAAATCCCAGAGATAGAATTTCTTTTGATGTTCATTGATAACTTCAAGAATCAGATGATAATAACTGAATTTCTCTTATTAAGAATGCCAAAATTGTCTTTTTCTATTTACTGATTTCATTATTATACTATCCATTCTTATTTAAAGCCCCTTATCAATAAGAATTTTATCAACTTTCTTAGATTAGGTCAAAAATGCTATTATTTAAATCCAATTTGTACTTGATTAACTCGGCACGCTGGGCTTAGCTGGAAAACTATCAGAATAGTATAGGAAAGAATTTATACCACTTTTGCAGCACCAATTGATGTTGAAAATCCAAACTCGACATGCCATGACATGTCGCTAGATTAAGCGGGCGCAAAAGAGACCGAGGGGGAGAGGGGGCGAGTGGGAGAGGGGGAGAAAAATGAAAAAAAAGAGGTTCGGGATGACAGCATTTTGATATCTCTTGTTGGGGCTTGATTTATCATGCCCATTCTTATTCCGTCATTGCGAGGAGCGTCCTATGCGACGCGGCAATCTCATTTACTAAGTCTGTCATTCTAAGGAGTCCGGTGACTTTAACCGGACGACGTGAGAATCTCATCCACCCACGCCGTCATTGCGAGGAGCGTCCTATGCGACGCGGCAATCTCATCCTTTAAAGTTTTTATTTAAAAAGAATCGAAGAAATGAGATCCTCATGGTTTCGAAAAACGAATCCTCAGGATGATAACTTCGGTGTCAGATGTGATCATCACACCCTCGAAAAACGAGGGTTCAGGATGACTAATTAAAAGCACCATCTCCCTGCTAAGCAATACCCCTCCACGGAGGAGAATTTTAAATTCATTTCTCCATTGAGGGGGAATTCATTTGATGATATTTTAACAATATAGAAAGTTAGAAAGATTCACCTTGTTTTGATGAAAAAAGATATTTGAAATATAATAGCCTTGGTTTGTACTCTGTTGATTGAATAGTAAAAACAAGTTTGAGGAAGCAAAAGGAGGAAAATCCGTGAACCCTTTATCCGCATTACTCTCCCTTGATGGAGTTCAAAAGAAAACTTTAGGAATCCAATATACTCCTCAAGAAATTCATGATCAAGTTGATTTATGGGTAGATAGTATGGAACGAGTCTTCAAACACCGCCAAGAGCTTCTTGATCTCTTTGGTTTGTTATCTAACCAGAAACTGAGCATTCTCTATTTAGCCGGTGCCGGCACCTCAGAATTTGTCGGATATTGTCTACAAGGATTATTTCGTCAGAACTTTCGAGTTCCAGTCCAAGTGGTTTCGACTGGGAAGATGGTGACCCATCCTATAGAGTACTTTACCCACACCAATCCATTGATGATTTCTTTTGCCCGTTCAGGAGAGAGTCCGGAAAGCCTGGGTGCTTATGAGATTGCTAATCAATATGCCGAGTCCATTCGTCATCTGGTGATCACCTGCAATAAAGAGGGTGGTTTAGCCCGAAGAGCTCAGCACAACCCGAATAGCTTGGTGATTTGCCTCGATGAGGCAACCAATGAT
>JAAYUT010000298.1 GCA_012517485.1 Candidatus Atribacter fermentans | reverse complement strand
CCGTGGAACGATGGTCACCTGCAAAGGAAGTAGCATAGTGGAAAGAACTAAAATAAACCATATTTCACGACCATAGAATTTGAAACGACTGAAGCCATAAGCCACGAGAGCCGAGGTAAGAACATCGCCAATCATGCAACTGATGGTGATAAACAGAGAATTTTTATAAAAAGTTGCAAAGGGAAGAATTTTTAAACCATCAATGAAATTTCTCCACACCACTGGCCAGGGGAAGAGGTTTGGTGGATAGGCTGCCAAGCTTTCTGATCCCTTCAAAGCAGTGATCACCATCCAGGCAATAGGGAAAATAAGCACTACACCACCGGTTATCATAATGACGTATAAAAAAACTCTGATGAGAGAAAAGTTTGATTGGTTGATTTGGATTTGAGGTATTTTTTGGTTCAAATTACTTCTCTCCTCCCAAATAAAATACCCATCGGTTGGATGATTTCAGTAAAATGATAGTAAACACCATCATAATCATGAAGAAAACCCAAGCTAAAGCTGATGCATATCCCATTTTTAGAAAACCAAATGCATTGTTATAGAGATATAAAACATACATCAGAGTTGCATAATGAGGCCCTCCTTCAGTCATGACATAAACCGGGGTAAACACTTGGAATGACTCAATAATTAACATAAAAACATTAAAAAGAATAATTGGAGAAAGCATGGGCATGGTAATATAACGAAATTTGGCCGTCCATCTTGCACCATCGATATCTGCTGCTTCATAAAGTTGAGCGGGTATTTCTTGTATTCCGGCAAGAAAAATAACCATGGTCGTTCCAATTCGCCACAAACTTACTACAATAACAGACGGGAGCGCCCAAAAAGAACTGTTTAACCATCGAGGCCCTTGTATACCAAATACTGTACGGAGGAAATAATTCACAAAACCATAATTTGGGTTGAGAAGCCAAAGCCAGGCTACTGCCAAAACTACCCCAGAGACAACCACTGGAGTATAATATATTGTTCGAAAAAGTCGAACTCCACGAAGCTTATTATTCAGCAGCATGGCAGCAAAAAGGCTTAAAAATAATAAAGCCGGAACAACAATGATGATGTAAATTCCAGTTACTTTTAAGGATTGCCAGAATAATTGATCGGTAATAAGTCTCTGGTAGTTTTTTAATCCCAACCACTTCGGAGGATCGAGAATAGTCCAGTTATAAAGACTAATTATAAATGAACTTACCACTGGTCCTCCCCAAAGAAGAATAAATCCAATAAGCCAGGGTAATATAAACAAATAACCCCAAAGATTTTCTTTGATTCTAAGCCTTGATAGCATGTAGCTAATCCGTCCTTATCCCTTTTTAAGTGCTGGAGATAAAAAGCATCTCCAGCACTTCATCCCTCAGGGGAATGAATACATCTTAAAATATCTCTTCGTTTAAAATTGACACCAATTTTTTCTCATTACTCCTGAAGCAGGTCGTTAATTTTACTTTGAGCAGCTTCAAGAGCTTCCTCAACAGTTGCTAATTCTTCCGATACCAAATCAAGTTCGGAATTCAATATTTCTTCAACTTCTGGCCACTTTGCAATAAATTGTGGTGCAACTCCATAGGCCATGGATTCGATGAATTTCTTCATTTTGGGACTACTTACCTTATCTGCCCAGCTTTTAATGGCTGGTGCTACATTGTAGTCAAGCATAATTTGCAGACATTCTGGATCGGTTCCTAAAAATTTCACCAATTCCCAAGCTTCTTCGGGATATTTAGTATTCGAAAACATGCCAATGGTACAAGTTTCAAATTCAACAGCCCGTTTGCCATTTTTCATTGGAGGAAGAACAGGAGTCCATTCAAAATCTGCAGTACTCCAAGCTTCCAATCCCCATGGATGACTCCAAGCACTGGCAACATTTTTACCAACAAATTCCTCTGCTAATGCCCATCCTTTCCTTTCACGGTTAGTCGGAGCAACATGATGGACTAAGCTCATATCGGCTAAGAACTTATAAGCTTCCATGGTCTCAGGAGAAGTTAAGATCGATTCGGTTTCCTCATCGTTAAACCATTTCCCACCATTACTGGCTACAAACGACCATGCTGCCGGCTGCCATGCCAGAACATTTTGAGTTCCAAACTGATCAGTTATTCCATCTCCATTTTTATCTAAAGTCAGCTTTTTACAATAATTAAGAAACATATCCCAATCCCAGTCTTCATTTACAGTTAAACCAGCTTCCCCCATCATATCTAAATTGACACTGATGAGACAGGGACTATTCCAAGTGGGTAAGCCATAGATACTTCCACCTCTTTTCCCAATGGCATAGGGTTCACCAGCGGAATCGACATAGGCAAGACAGGCATCAAAAAATTGAGAGAGATCAATATTATCTCTTTTAATGTATTCATCGAGATTGGCAAGTAGTTTGCGTTGAATATATTGAGTTACTGCTAATTCAGACAAAACAAACACATCTGGGGCATTTCCACCGGCAATTCGAACTAAAAGTTTCTCATGATGTGGTCCAAATGGCGCAGTGGTGAGATTCACTTGAATATTCGGGTTTTTTTTCATGAAAAGGTCCAAATACTTTTGCTCCATTTCAACTTCATAAGGTTGACCCCAAACTGCATATTCAATAGTTGTTTTTTGTGCAAAAGCAAGTAGGAAACATGCCATGACTACAAACAAAACCACCGTGACCATTATAATTGAACGAAATTTTTTCACGCTGTTCATAATAACCCTCCTTAAAATTTTTATTTGATGAGGCTTTACTCCCCCAAATAAAACTTCCCTTTCCGAAATAACCCTCAATCTCGTATGTTTCGCCCCCTCTTTACAATAACCAAATGACAGTAAAGAGGGGGTTTAGGGAAAAACGGGAGAGTAACGACTATGCGGGGGTGATTTACTCTCCCCATCTCGCTATCTTTTCTACGAATAAATCCTGATATCACCTCCTTCTTTTTAAAATTGGACTAAATCTTGAACATTTGGTGGTAAATTCGTCATATTTACAGTTATGCCCTCATGGGTAATACAGAGAGGATCTTCCAATCTTATTCCAACACATTCAGCTTTAAGACTTTTAAAGGGTTTTGCAAATATTCCGATATCTAATTGCAGAGCTATTCCCTTAGGGAATGAGAACTCTGAATATTGAGTTGCCGCCCCATACCCTTCCATAGCTTCAGTCCACCCAATATTATGAATCTGGCTATATAGAGGTTCTAAATTATATTGTTTTAAATAACTTCGTGCTACCAAATCTGCGTCTCGAGCGGGTGAATTATATCGTATTCTTTCAATTGAAAGCTGATAAGCATGATGAACATGTTGAAATATCTCTTTCTGATCGGCGTTTGGTTCTCCCACTATGACCGATCGACCAACACAAGAAGCCATTCCTTCATAACGGGGGCTTATCGAGAATAAAATCATTTCTCCTTCTTTGATAATCCGATTCGATGCTCTTCCTAAAACTGATGAAGCTCTCTCCCCTGAGGCAACGATGGTAGATACCCCAATGCGATCAGCACCAAAATATTTCATAACGAATTCTCCAATAGCTGCTATTTCCAACTCGCGTTTGCCTGGTTCTATAGATTGAATCATTGCTTTCATTGCATATGTAGCAATTTGAGAAGCTACCTGCATACACTTCAGTTCGTTCTTGCTTTTAAAATATCTTGCTTTGAGGAGAAAATCGGTCATATCAACTTTTTGAATAGAAGTATTAAAAATAAGTTCATAAAAAGCCTGAGTGATGATATCCGAACAGGTAAGTATACCTAATGATTTTGGTGGAAAACCACACGCTTCATACAAGATTTCATAAAGTGTAAAAAACTCAAAACCTGGGTAGTCTTCTTCAGGGATTTTCAGTTCTTGAAGACAACGAAATTCTCCAACTTGCATTGATTGTTCAGCATAAAGCTTTCCCTCTGGACCACCTAAAACAAAAATCTTCTCAGGACCAATCACTACAGCAGTTGGTTCAATTTGTGGATCATAATTTGTAATCCAGCCTGTATCGCCAGGCCTTAATTCATTCCCAAAAGCAATAGCAACATCCACCTGGCGGTTTTCCATTTCAGCTCGGATTCTTTCGACTCGGTCTTCAAATTCTTCTCGAGGGATGTGAACTGAAAGGTCAACCGGCTGACACTGTGCAATATAACTTTCTAAATTAAATCCCATTTTTTATCCTCCTATTCGTTGATGCTTTGTTGAGAAATTTTTTAAAAAATCGAATGTCCTATCTTATAAATCTAATGGTTAGTTCAATGTAAAGAATTTAATACCATCCATATCTTTTACTCTAAAACTGGTTTGATCGATTTATCACCTTTGCCTAAAACAAAGTAGTACGAAACTTTATTATGCCCCGCAGGTTTTACGAATCACTAATTTCGGTTGAATAGCAATTTGGTTTCTGCCATGATATTTTCCACGAATTAAATCAAGAAGCATCCCAACAGCAGTTCTTCCCATTTCAGCAATATATATTCTCACTGTAGTTAAAGGAGGATCTACATAATCAAGGAGCGGGATATCATCCATACCTACTATTGCGATATCTTGAGGAACATTTAAACCAGAATCAATGAGTGCTCGTATAACTCCTATCGCCATTTCATCGGTTACAACAAAAAAGGCTCGGGGAAGATGGTTTTGTTTAATCATTTTTCGGGTTAAATCATAAGCGGATTCCATGCTCCCAGTCCCTTTCTGAATAAAAAAAGGCTCTATTCGTAACCCATATTCCGTGATAGCCTGCATATATCCAGATAAACATTCTCGATGAAAAGCTTCTTCGGTAATTCCAATTAATCCCACCGATGGGTATCCTAAAGAAATCAAATGCTTGGTTGCAATATAAGCGCCATATCGATCATCATTATTCACAGCAAATTCCGAGTGGTTGTCAAAATGGTTATCAATTAAAACGACGGGTATCCCATTGGTTCTAAGGGAAGCAATGATATCCTCACTCACCACATTGATGATTAAAACCCCATCAACATCATGATTTTGTAAAATTCTTGATAACGCACCTTGCTTTTCACCTTGAGAGTCGATGGCAAAATTGAGATTATAATTATGAGCTTCAGCAACTTCCAAAATACCGTTTAGAATGATTGAGTTAAATAATTGAACTGAAGTATACTCTCGGATATCTTTACTTAGAATAACTCCTATGTTGTGAGTTCTTCCTGATACTAATCTTTGAGCGGTAATATTTGGGCGGTATTTTAATTTTTTGGCTGCTTCTTCAACTTTTTGGATAGTTTCCTTCGAAACTCTGGAGCTTTTTTGAAGTGCTCGGGAAACTGTTCCTGGGGAAATACCTAAATATTTTGCTATATCTTTTATGGTTGTTGACATCTTTTTCCCTCCATGAAATCAGTATAACAAACGTTTGTCTTATGTCAATCATTATTTTATATGAATAATTAATTAAATTTTATTCCAAAAATATCAAATTAATACAATCGTTTGTAATATTTTAAAAAAGCATACTATTCACCTAGAAATCAACTTTTTTGCTTGACTTAAAAATTCATTTACAAATTTCTACTTTGCTTACTTTAAATCAGAGAAAAGGTATCCTTTTCACTCAAATAAAAAAATTTTTTGAATTTCTCAATTATTTTATTGAGTTAAAGCTTAATGAATAGTTAATCCAATAAAAATGATAAAATATTTTGATGTTTTTTAAAAATTGTTTATAATTTTTATAATTTATTGTTAAGCAATGCTTTTTCATTTGAAGTAAATTGAATGAACTGCCATTATTTTTCTACTATCACTGGAACTTTTAAAAATTTCGTTTATGGTATATAAGTTCATACCTTATTTACTAGCGGAGAATGTGATGAAATAAATCCCGATCCCTCTGCTCTTTATTTCCAAAAACTTGCTGGTGCAATGGTGGTCATTTTAGAGGGAACATCTCAATACCACCATTTTGAAAAAACTAAGGAATATCTCAAGGTAAGTCAGGGACTTATATCAAGTTAGTCAAAAATGTTCCAAATTTTCTGAAGAAGTGGAGGTTAAATTATGTATGTGACCTGCGTTTATGTCTGGGTAAAACCGGAAAATGTCAATGATTTTATTCAAGCGAGCTTAGAAAACCATAATTATTCTGTCAAAGAACCGGGTAATCTTCGTTTTGATGTTTTACAAAGCAACAATGATCCAACTCAATTTCTTCTTTATGAGGCCTATGATTCATTAGAAGCTGCCGCAGCCCATAAGCAGACTCCCCATTACTTGAAATGGAAAGAAACTGTTGCGCCTTGGATGGCGAAACCAAGAGAAGGAATACCCTATCGAGCCCTCGCACCGCAAAGTCTATTAACTTAATTGAAATGAATATCTATCCTGTAAATACATATATATTTTTATAGGAATCCCATCTATAGCAACCAACTGGGATCTTATTCTTAGTTCTCACCCTCATTCTAACCTTCTCCCATCAAAGGAGAAGGAACGAGTTCTTTTTTCCTCGCCCCTTGTGGGAAAGGTGTAGGTGAGGGGGAAATCATTTTCATTCTTAACTGTTACCATAAAAGAATTATGAGGGTCTATCTTAAAAATAACAGAATAGGTGAAAAAGGAATTCATTAAAAAACGAAAGGCACACCCCCCCCTGAATCCCTCCTCAATGGGGGAATAAATCCAACAATTCCCCTCCGTGGGCGCCACTCCGAGGGGGAGGGTGCCTTTAATCTGTCATCCTGAGGCTTCGTTTCTTGAAGCCGTGAGGATCTCATCTGATACCGAAGGTGTCATCCTGAGGCTTCGTTTCTTGAAGCCGTGAGGATCTCATCTTTTTCTATTTTCTTTTTCAAAAAACTTTAAAAGGATGAGATTGCCACGTCGCTGCACTCCTCGCAATGACGGAGCGGTTGGATGAGATTGCCACGTCGCTGCACTCCTCGCAATGACGGAGCGGTTGGATGAGATTGCCACGTCGCATAAGACGCTCCTCAGAAATGATGAAGAAGACATAACCTTCTTTCCTTTTCACCCTCGTCCCTTCGGCGATTTTCGCCAATACCGACTCTCCCCCTTGGTCTTTTTTTCATCCTCATCTTTTACTGACAATATATCTGGCGAATAAATTTAACTTTATTCCTCTAATCCTAAATTTTTCTTCATCAGTCCTAAATCAGCTTCCAGCTGGCCTAAGTTAAAATTCAAATCAAGTTCAACTGCTTTGTACTCTTCACCTTTTCTAGGCCCATCTTCGATGATCTGCCATAATACATACGCTACCCGATAGAGATTAGGTCCAACTTCTTCGGCATTAGCAATAACCTCAACACGACCAATCTTATGAAACCAGGATAAATAACCAGGATAAATTGATCGGTATTCAGCAAGGACTTGTTGTCGATGTGCTTCTTCATCAGGTGTCGGAGCAGGAGTAATGAGGTTTGGAGGAGGAGTCTCTTCAATCAAAACTGAATCAATCATTAAAGTTGGCTCAGGGGTTGAGGATACAATCGTGTCCGGAATATCACTTTCTTCTTGGGATAAAATAGAGGCTTTCCCATTGGCCGTGGCAAGAATTTTCCCAGTATTGGCATCTTTCATTTGAACTTGGATTTGATATTCACCCTCTGATTCATAGGTATGGGTCATTGATGTACTCTCAGTCTCTTCGATTCTTCCATCACCAAAATCCCAGATATAACTCACCCAGGAGGGAGGATTATCCGATTGCACGTAAAAGCCATATTTCTTTTTATTCAAACCATCTAATTTTTCAGGATGAAGTTGTAGGTTATAGACTTTTAAATCAGAGGATGAAACCACCATACCACCTATATCCACCAGCAAGCTCACATCTTTGATGAGTTCGGGAGGTAATGATTGAACCTTCCCTTCGAT
>JAAYUT010000297.1 GCA_012517485.1 Candidatus Atribacter fermentans | reverse complement strand
CGGCTTTTATATATCCTGCATACTTAAAGATTATTTTCTTAAATGTAATTTATTTGGTACTCCAATAATGCTTTTTTCCTTTTGAAAGCTTGAAAAATTGTATGGCCCTTTTATCACTTTGTCCTTTTTATTGATTATCCAGTAGCATGTGTCACGGGCAAACATGTTTAGGAAGAACGTATCAGTCTTCATTATACTATCTGCTGATTCACTTGATTTATCCTTAAAAAACATTAAACATTGTTTTATCGTTTTTTCATCTGGAGACTGCTTAGCAATTATGAAATTCTCATCATAATCAAATGAAAGAACAGTCGGCCAAATACTTATCTCTTCAATTGATGGGTATCTTCCAGAAGAGGATGAAGTATAATAAATGTAACTTTGAGCCCCCCCCTCTCCAAGAAAGTGATAACTATTGCCGAGTTTTTTATTTATATCACTTATTCCTACTATTCCACATGAGTTGATTATTAGAATCAAAAATATGTACTTTAAATTTTTCATTTGTTTGTTTTGTTAGAAACGCCACCAATTATGAAAAACAGTATTCAAACCATTAAAATTAATCGTATAACCTGTTCCTTTACCGGCATAAATGCGACCAATAGTATTAGCAAAATTTCTAAACCAAGAACCCCCTGAAGGAAAGTCATATGTATCAGGAGATATCATGAATTGTTGATTGCCCAGATATTTAAGTATTAAAGTACCATAGACTCGTCCATCTCTAGATGAAAGTAGAGTTTGTACACTTGATTTCTGCCCAACTAACCAATCTTCAGGATTTACAAAGTCTAAATCAACTTGGGATGCATCAACATTCAGGTCTCCTCCTTGTCCTAATTCCCACCATAGGTTTGCTTCTCTTAAAGTTAGTCTACCATCTTTAAGAATTAATCTCTTTATCCTTTCTCTTTGGCCTTTTCCTAAGGCTGCCGACGCATGGTTCAGTAAACCGATGGTCGCTCCTGTTGCAGCTCCCCTCCAAAAATCATCCCCTGCAAGCTCAGCCCCTATACCTCCGGAAATAGCAGAAAAACTTATCTGACCAAATGCAGATTGTGCAAAATTGCCACCAAGTGAAGAAAAAGCAGATCCTCCCAAGGAACCCAATCCCCCGGAAACGAAACCTGACATAAAATCGCCTCCGGAAAATTCGGATATCATCCCATTTGCGAAACCATGAGTTGCAGCTCTTGCAATCTCTCCACCTATACCGTTACTTCCTACAGGCCCAAAAGCGTTACCTATGCCTGCAGTAACAACTCCTGAAATTGCTCCTACTCCAACAGATTTGCCAAATTGTCCCCAGTCCCAGTTATTAAATCCTCCATCGCTAAATGCAACACTGGCAGTATAACCAGCTCCTCCGATAGCTGCTCCCCAGCAAGCAGCGTCAAGAACAGGTCCAATGACTGGAAGGAATAACGAGAAAATAAAATCACCTGATGGATCGGTATAGATAAGTGGATTATTCAGGCAATAGGTGTACCAGTAAAACCACTTTTTACCTTATGGGATCAACTTTTCAATGACCAGGTTCCATGCCTTTTTCAAAGAACGTGATTAATCCTAAAGATATGCATTTTTATTTTTCAACTGAAGACGGCTT
>JAAYUT010000296.1 GCA_012517485.1 Candidatus Atribacter fermentans | reverse complement strand
TTCATTTCGATTTCCTCGATTACTATTGTCTTTTTTTCCACCCGCCCAAATGGGATATCCATCAGCATCTCTTAACTCATAGGTTTTATCATTCACTTTGAATGAATAGGGAAGAAAAACGCCGTCAGCGACATATTCACCGGTTAGAGAAATAGATGCACCAATTTGAAAATCCTTTGGATCATATTGTCTTACTGGACCTAACTCAACCTTAATTACTTTTCCATCGACATCAACTTTAATTTCAATCTGTGGAGGGGTAAAATCAATGGCTTGAATAGTTCCACTCAAATCAATTGTTTTACCGGTCAGTTGCCTTCCATAATAATTTTGATCTCCTCGGCTTCGGGCAAAAGCAAAGCTACTTACCATCAGAACAACCAGAAGAGCTACCGCAATACCACTTATAATTTTCTTCATTTTTTTCAGCTCCTTTCAACGTTTAACTGATTGTTCTCATTTTACCCAGTCAACCTTAGAATAACCTTAGAATTCCCTTAAAGTTTGATTAGAATTCCATCTTTTATCCCAAAACATCTTCTATAAATTTTCCTTCTTTATAAAACAATTCTCCATCAGCATAGATTTCTCCATGGTTACGCATATCACAGAGCATATCCCAATGTATAGAAGATTGATTGATGCCACCTGCTTCTGGCATCGAATCACCTAAAGCCATGTGTATAGTGCCTCCAATTTTTTCATCAAATAACATATTCCGGGTAAATTGCTGGATTTGATAATTTGTCCCAATAGCCATTTCTCCAAAAAAAGCTGCGCCGTTATCTGTGGTGAGAAGAGCACGGAGCAAATCTTCACCTTTCTTGGCTTGGGCTTCGACCACTCGCCCGCCTCTCACCTTTAAAGAAATGTCTTCAACTTCTTTTCCCATATATATACCCGGAAAACTAAAAGTAATGTGACCGTCAATTTGAGTTTCAATTGGAGAGGTAAAAATTTCTCCATCAGGGAAATTTTGATGTCCACAGCAATTCACCCAGGTACGACCAGCAATTCCGACCCGTAAATCGGTTTGTTCATTCAGGACGTGGAGCTCTTTTTTTGAATTGAGATAACGAACCCATCTCTCTTGTTCTTCTTCAATTCGTAACCACTCAGTGATTGGATCCTCGGTATGAAGATATCCCGCTCTATACACAAAATCCTGGTATTCTTCCAAACTCATACCAGCTTCCTGAGCATCGGCATGAGTAGGATACTGAGTTCCACACCAGCGTAAACTTCCATCTCCCATTCTTTGGGAAAATTTTCGACGAATTGCCTCGTTGGCTTGTATACTCATTTTAATTTTCTCAGCATCGATGTTGGTACGGGACTTGGTGTTCCAACTCCCCCAAGCAGTTAAAAATACATCAGCATGATCTACGATGGTTTTGAAAAATAGGTCTTCGGCATGGACTGCCTCGTGACTTCCGAAACAGAATTTTGCTAGCTTTACTGACTCAAGTTCAACGGTCGTTCGCACAATGGCTCCCATTTTAAAAGCTTGAGTAGCAACTTCTTTAATCCAAGGAATAGCAACATCTTCTGCACTAATAAACACTCTCTCTCCAGGTTGTACCTTGGTAGAATAGGAAAGGAGAAGTTTAGCTAACTTTTCTAAAAAAATATCGGACATTTTCATCCCTCATAATATAAGATTTTTTAAAAATTAAACTTCAATAGTTAAACTCTAAAAGTATATCAAAATAGTACCCAATTTGAAAATTACTATTTGGATCATATCGAAAACAAACAAGAACAACCAAAGAGAAGCTCTTTCTTTTTTTCAAATAATTTTTTATAATATGAAAAGCAGGGGTGCGCCTGTAGCTCAATGGACAGAGCCGCGGACTTCGGATCCGAAGGTTGGGGGTTCAACTCCCTCCAGGCGCGCCATTTTTTTCTTCATCTTTCTTCAAGAGGACTCCTTCAAAGGGGATAATATTTTTCATTAAATATTTGATATGGTAAAATATTGAAAATCTTACTTTTTTCCAGGTACTAATATTCGAAGGAATGATTTCATTGGGAATGAGGCTTTTCTTTGGATTAAAAACTCCTTTATTCATTTTAATATATCTAATAAGTGTTTTTCTATTATGGCATTTTTCAGCAGAGAGTTATGCCTCACTCCTCATTACTGAATTTATGGCTTCTAATGGTTCCATTCTTGTGGACCAATCAGGAAAATTAAATGATTGGATCGAGATTCAAAATAGGTCTTCTCAACCCATTGATTTGAGTGGTTATTTTATATCCGATGAATTACACAACCCCTTAAAATGGCAGATCCCAAAATCATTTCATCAAGAAACCATCATACCTGGTGGTAGTTTTACCGTTCTCATCGCTGACGGTAAACCTGATCAAGGTCCTCTTCATCTCAATTTTGAGCTTTCTAAAACCGGAGAGAGCATTATTTTAACTGCACCAGATGGAAATACAACCATTGATGTCGTTACTTTTGGCCCACAATGGAAGGATATCTCTTATGGAAGATCGGAAAAAAACTCAGAAATCTGGATGTTCTATCTTTCTCCCACCCCAGGAAGTCGTAATCACGGGGTAAAAACTAGTTCCTATTGGATTGCTGGTCTTTATCTTTTTTATAAATCATACCGAGAACTTTTCCTGGCTCTTTTTGCTTTTTTCATCATTCTTATCTACATTAGCATTCGGCTCTCTCACGCTCTCAAAAAGCTGAGACGAGTCGAGGAGAAACAAACTTCTTTGATTCAAGCCGTTCCTGAATTGATCCTGCAACTCAACCACAAAGGACAAGTAGAATGGCTGAATCAACTGGGTATTGACCTTTTTGGTAATGATACGATAGGGAAAGATTGTCAAGAACTCTTTAAAAATGCAACTTCGTCAATTCCTTTTAAAGAAATCTTCCAAAATCAAAAATTTAGCACCTTGTTTCCTACTGGTACCCATTTTATTACCGAATTTCCTTCTCAGAAAGGAGAATTTCCAAAAATTATTGACTGGAACATAAACCCCTGTTTCCTTCAAGGGAGAAAGAATGGATTTCTTTTGGTAGGGCATGATATCACTCAGCAGCAATACAATGAGAAAAGAATAAAAAATAGTGAAAAAAACTATCGGGATCTTTTTGAAAAAACCCCTATCGGTATTATAAAAGTTGATTTTCATGGGAAAGTTCTTGATATCAACCAACATATGATGGAGATATTAAAAGCCTCTTATAAGGACGAAATACTTGGGATGACCTTATCTAATCTCTTCATCTCCGAACAGCCACTATTCATGATTCATGATGAGCAATTATTGAGGAACCAAGTCATATCAGGGGACAAAGAATGTACCTCCCAATGGGGAAAAAAGTTTTGGTTGCGGTATAAAATTTTTCCAATATTTGACGATTTGGGAGAGCTCAAGGAACTAATTATCACTGGAGAAGATGTTACTGATAGGAAAGAAACGGAAGATAAAATTCAATATATAAATTTTCATGATAGCCTCACCGGTCTTTATAACCGACTGTTCTTTGAAGAAGAGCTCAAAAGACTTAACACCGATCGGCAATATCCCTTAAGTGTCATAATTGGTGATGTGAATGGATTAAAAATATTGAATGATGCTTTTGGCCATTTAGAAGGAGACCAACTTCTGAAGAAAACTGCTGAAATATTAAAAAAATGCTGTCGTAAAGAAGATATTATTAGCCGTTGGGGAGGAGACGAATTTGTGATTATCCTTCCCAAAACTGACCATGAGACGGCATTGCAAATTTGTGATCGAATCCGAAATGAATGCCAGATTCAGGAAAATATTTTAATTCCAATCAGTATTTCGCTTGGAGTTTCAACAAAATCATTACCTATTCAGGATATTCAAACAATGGTTATTGAGGCAGAAGAGAACATGTACCAGGAAAAATTAATAGAATCTGATCATTATCAATGCATGATGCTTTCGGCTTTTATCAGGAATCTGAAACCAAAAACATGGCATTCTCCTGAGCTCTGTCGACTTTGTCTCTGGTTTGGAATGGTTCTCAATCTTCCCCATTCTGAGGAAGAACTCATGTATTTAGCTGATCTCCATGACTTAGGCAAAATTAATATGGATATTAACTTTCTCTCCCAAACTTGTTCGCTCGATGAAAACGGATGGAAAAAAATAAAAAAACATCCAGAAATTGGTTACCGTATTGCTCAAGCAATCCATCAAATATCCACCATTTCTGATGCAATTTGGGCTCATCATGAGCGATGGGATGGGACTGGCTATCCCCGAGGTCTCTCAAAAGAGAACATTCCGCTCTTAGCTAGGGTACTGGCTATTGCTGACGCCTATGATGCCATGAGATGTGGCCGACCTTATCAACCACCTCTTAAGAAAGAAGAAGCGATGAATGAGCTCTTGCGTTGTTCTGGCAGTCAATTTGATCCAAATTTAGTTAATTTATTCATCAAACACTGCCCAATCATCACTTCTGAAGAAATTTTCATGAATAATATAAACAACTGATAAATTTCTAAATAAAGAGAGGCCCTCTTACCACTTTCGTGGCACCAGTTAAGGATGAAAACCCCGGATTCGACATACCATGGCATATCGCTCCATGAAGCGAGCGTAAAAGAGGCCGTGTGGGAGAGGGGGCGATTTTTTATGACCTTCTCCCTTCATGGGAGAAGGTCAGGATGAGGGTGAAAACCCAGTATGAGATCCTGGTTGGTTGCTCTAAAAGAATTACCTTAAAAAACGGTCTGGTATTTACATGATAGACTATTTTCGGTATTTTTGTAAATCATATCTTTGGAGGAGGATATAAAATGAATCATTCACTCAAGGTTGGTGTTATTGGAACTGGTTTTATTGGACCTGCCCATATTGAGGCATCCCGCCGGACTTTTTTGGCGGAAGTTATTAGTCTCGCCGATGTTAATGATGAAATTGCCCTTAATAAAGCTCTCCAGTATAATGTAAAAAATCATTTCGGGAACTACCGCGAATTGCTTCAAGATGATCAAATTGAGGTTGTACACATCTGCACTCCTAACCATCTTCATTTCCAAATGAGTAAAGAAGCTTTAGAAGCTGGAAAGCATGTCATTTGTGAAAAACCTCTGGCCATGAATCGCCAGGAAGCTGAAGAATTGGTTGAGCTGGCTGAAAAAAAGGGTTTAATTAATGCTGTCCATTTCAATATCCGCTACTATCCCTTGGCTCGCGAATCACAACGCATGGTTCAGAAAGGTGAAATAGGAAAAATTTTTGCTGTTCATGGGTCTTACTTACAAGACTGGCTTTTCTATCCCACCGATTATAATTGGAGATTGGAACCTCATATGAGTGGCGAATCTCGTGCTATTGCCGATGTCGGTTCCCACTGGTTAGATATGGTTGAATTCGTTACTGGAGAAAAGGTTACCAAAGTATTGGCTGACTTTGCGACTTTCCACCCCATCCGGAAAAAACCCTTAAAACCCGTTGAAACTTATGCGGGAAAAATTCTGCAGCCCGAAGACTACCAGGATATTCCAATCAACACCGAAGATTATGCCTCTGTTCTTCTCCATTTTGAGAATGGAGCTCATGGAGTTCTTACAGTCAATCAAATAGCGGCAGGGAGGAAAAATCGCTTGTATTTCGAAATAGATGGTTCTCAAAAAGCAATCGCCTGGGATTCCGAAAAACCCAACGAACTTTGGATTGGTTATCGTGATCAGGCTAACCAAATGTTATTAAAAGATCCATCGCTCTTAGATAGTGAAACTCGAAAAATTGTTTCTTTCCCTGGAGGGCACAATGAAGGATTCCCTGATACCTCCAAGCAACTTTTTAAAGAAGTGTATCAAGCTGTTCTCGATCCCTCAGCTCCAAAAAATTACCCCAGATTCAAAGATGGTCTTCGGGAAGTCATTTTGTGTGAAGCAATCCTGAAAAGCTCTAAAACCAATCAATGGGTAGAAGTGATATAAGCGAATATTGGCTCATATTTTTTTCAAAAAAACTCACTAACTCGGTGGTTGATTTTTAATATGGTGTTTAGAATTTTTTATCTTTAAGGAGGCGAGAAAAATGAAAATTGGTGTGTTATTAGTTCTTTTTCAGAATGAAACACTGGAAAAGGCTCTCGATTTGGTTAAAGGAGTAGGGGTAGAGGCAGTTGAAATCGGAACAGGTGGCTTTCCAGGGAAGGCACATTGTAATCCAGCTGAAATGCTGAAAAACCCAGATTCAATTAAAAAATTTCAAGACACAATCGCTTCGAGAGGGCTGGAAATTAGTGCTTTGAGTTGTCATGGGAATTCGGTTCATCCCAATACCCAAATAGCAGCTTCTTATCACCAAGATTTCGAAAACACCGTTTTGCTGGCAAAAGAACTGGGTGTAAAAAATGTCATTACCTTCTCGGGTTGTCCAGGTGATTCGGAAAATGGACTTTATCCCAACTGGGTTACCTGCCCTTGGCCTAATGAGTTTTCCCAAGTCCTTGAATGGCAATGGGAAAAAAAGTTAATCCCTTATTGGAAAAAAGCTGGCCATTTTGCCCAAGAACATGGTGTCAGGGTGTGCCTTGAAATGCACCCAGGATTTTGTGTTTATAATCCCGAAACTCTCTTAAAGCTCCGTAATGCTGTGGGAGATGTCATCGGGGCTAATTTTGATCCTAGTCATCTTTTTTGGCAAGGTATAGACCCAATTATTGCTTTAAGGAAATTAGAGGGAGCAATATTCCATATTCACGCCAAAGATACTAAGATTGACGCTCTAAACAGCTTCACGAATGGCAACCTTGATACCAAGCCTTATACCCAGGAAAGTAAACGATCATGGATTTTTAGAACTGTAGGGTATGGCCATGATCTATCCTTTTGGAAGGATTTCGTAAGTACTTGCCGTTTAATTGGTTATGATGATGTGTTATCCATTGAACACGAAGATTCATTGATGTCTGCTTTTGAGGGTTTTAGCAAAGCAGTTGCTTTGCTCAAAGAAGCTTTGATCCGTGAGCCAATTGGCACAGCCTGGTGGGTTTAAGAAGAGTTTGACATGGAGAATTGAAAAGATTAAAGGGAAGAGCAGGGGAATGGTGAGGAATTTTCAAAGCACAACCTTAGGTTGATAGAAAAGTTAAAAAGGAAAGATAAGGATATTTTATGAATTCACTCCCCTAAGTAAACCGAATAACCAAAAGGAGGTATAAATATGAAATTTGGAGCCAATACTTTTATTTGGGTTTCTCCTTTTCGAACTGAAACCTTCGATGTTGTGCAACGAGTGGCAGACTTAGGATTTGACGTCATTGAATTTGCTGTTGAACAACCGGATCTTATTGATATCAAAAAGTTAAAGTCAATCGTTAAAAAAAATGAATTGGAAGTCGCCATCTGTGGTGCTTTTGGCCCTGACCGGGATCTCATTAGCGAAGAATTAGAAAAGCGAGAAAATTCAAAGAGGTATGTAAAACGTTGTCTTGATTATGCCAATGAGCTTGAAGCTCCGATTTTTTGCGGTCCAGCCTATTCTGCAGTAGGAAAAACCTATCTGGCAACTCCAGAGCAAAAAAAAGCGGATTGGAATAGAGCAATTGAAGGGCTACGTGAACTGGGAGATTATGCCCAAACCCGTGGTGTGACTCTTGCTCTTGAAACTTTAAACCGCTTCGAAACGAGTTTTTTAAATATTGCTGCTGACCTAAAAAAATTGATAAAAGATGTTAATCATCCAGCTATCAAGGGTCATCTTGATACTTTCCATATGAACATTGAAGAAAAACATTTAGGAGAAGCAATCGAGTTGATAGGTGATGATTTAGTTCATTTTCATACTTGTGAAAATGATCGAGGAACTCCAGGAACCGGTCACATTAATTGGAATGAAGTGAAACAATCGTTGAAAAAAATTGGTTATGATCGGTTTGCGGTAATCGAAAGCTTTACCTTTGGAGTGAAAGAGATTGCTCGGGCGGCTGCTCTCTGGAGACCATTAGAAAAAGATGAAGATACCCTGGCTAAAAACGGTTTAACATTCTTGAGAGAACTTTTCGCTTAAAATATACTTTTTGAATAAGTAAATAATGTGAATTGTATCTTTATAAAAAAAGAAATGTCCCTTAAGACAATGAAAAAGGGACATTTCTTTTCCTTACAATTATTAACTTCGTTCTCCAGCAAGTGAATAAAACGTTTTCCTTTTTCAATTTACTGCCATCAAAGATATAGAAATAACCTACCACAGAAAATAAATTTTCTTAACTCTTTTTACAATTTTTACCAAAAGAGGTTTTTCTCATTACCTCAACAACGACCACCTTCTTTCCGGTTTTTTTATTTTAAGTGGTTTGGTATTCCATATGAGCAAATATTCACTTACCATTAGAAGTACACTGTGGGATTATTCAAGCATCCTTTATTCTTTGGATTCCACTACCTTAATAAATATATCGACTAAATGCGGGTCGAACTGTCGTCCTGCACTCTTTTTTATTTCATTTAAAGCATTTTTCCAGCTTAATGGTTTTTTATAAGTACGTCCACCGGTCAAAACCTCATAGGTATCGGCGATGGCAATGATCCGGGAAAGGAGTGGAATATTATTCCCTTGTAATCCTCGTGGATAGCCGGTTCCGTCCCAACGTTCATGGTGGTAAAGAATAGCTTCGGCAATCGGAGCGAGATCTGGTGAATTCAGAGCTATCCGATACCCAATTTCAGGATGGCGCTTCACCGACTCCCATTCTTTAGGAGAGAGTAAGCCGGATTTATTCAGAATTTCCTTAGGAGTAGCAATTTTTCCCAAATCATGAAGCCGGGCCAATAGATCTAAATAATTTAGTTCTTCTTGTGATAACCCCAGTTCCAAACCGATATTATGAACTATTTTTTGAAGTCGGTCAGAATGTTTTTCGGTTGCGTGAGTAATTTTTCGCAGTGATTGTTCAATCGAGGTTACCAAATCATGATTGAATTCATTACCCTTAATCAATTTGTTCCAATACATCCAACCTTCTGCAGAGCTAATGACTTCAGCCATCACCTGTTGTTGATTTTCTTTTACTGCATACCCAAGTGAAATACTGAGTTGAAGTGGATTTTTTTCTATGTTTTGAAGCTCATTTTGAATTTGAAAAACCAGCGATCGGGTAAAATCTCCGTTCGTATTAGGAAGAAAAAGAATAAACTCATCTTCTCCCCAGCGGGCTAAGATATCTTGATTCCGAGAAAATCTCTTTAAAATATTGGCAGTATCAAATAGAATACGATCTCCTTCCTGATGGCCGAATCTTTCATTCACCAGGTGGATACCATTCACATCTCCTAATATAATACCGATGGGATGGTTTTCGGAAAAATTCTGACGAGCAACCTCTTCTTCAAAAAAAGCTCGGTTGTATAATCCAGTCAGCGGATCATGGAAACTGATATATCGAATCTGTTCTTCGGCTTTCTTTCTCTCAGTAATATCACGAGCAATCCCTTCAATGGCTATGGTTTTTTTCTTCCTGTTATAAACCGGCACATATTTATGTTCCAGCCAGATAACTGAACCATCTTTTCGAATCATTCTGATAGCCAGAGGTTTTTCAAGAGCAGTGGGATTTTTTAAATAGAGATCTAAAAGTGGCCGATCTTCAGGATATACTCTTTGAAAAAATAGAGTTGGGTCAGCATAGAATTCTTCAGGAGTATATCCAGTTATTCTTCCTACCGCTGGATTAATATACTCTAACTTCATGGGTTCAAAAGCTTGGAAACGGAAGATAAGATCTTGAGCGTTATAAACTAAAGATTGAATATGATTTGGTAGATCAAAATTTTCGGGAGAAAAAGAGACTTGGTCTAACGCAGAGTCATCGGATTCTTCTTGAGGTTTATAATTTTGCTCAAAATGTTTCCACCAGTAACTCATAATGCGAGTCTTCCCATTTTTATTTTGAATGGCTTCAACAACCGCTTGATTCATAAAGAGAAGAGATAAAAGCTTGACGGTAACTCGCCACTCGATCATAAATCCATACTGTTCACGAAGCATGGTGAATACCATCTCAGCCCCAATACTAAGAATTAAAGATACAATAAGCGGGCGTAGCACTGGAATGGGTATTTTCTTTTTCAGGAATAAAAGAATAGACAAGGTTATATAAACATAAGCACTGATAATATATTCACTCACTAAAGTGAAATTGGTTAAACCTAAACCCGGTTGATAACTGAGAGGGAATATATTCCACAGAAATGAACTACAGAATAAAAATATGATCGAGCCTAAATAAATGAGTCCGAGATTTAAAAAACGGTATCTTTTAAACCAGACCAGAAAACCGACGAAATAAATTGCACATTCAGCAAAACGAGCAACCAACCAGAGCTGGATGGTCAAGTCAATAATATTTCTCAATAAAAATGGATTTCTCCAGAATAGAAAAACTCGGATAAAATCAATAATAACAAAAAGAACTGACAACACGCTTATGCTGAAAATGAAGGGTTGAGAAGAGAGTTGTAAATAATTAGTTCCAAGAAAAAAGATATGATAAGCAAGAAGAAGACCGATCATTCCCATGGTGCTATGAAAGAAAAGGGTTGAAGGTGAAGCAATTCGAAAAAAAACTACGACTAAAATAACTTCACCGACGATCAATCGGTATTCCTTCGGGATGATTTCTAAGATTTTTCTGCCATAAAAACTATTCATAGTCCCCCCCATTATTTAAAGATAGTATACCGCAAGCTCTTCAAGATTGCGATTTTTTTCTATTAAAATTTTCTTCAACAAAATCTAAATAAAAATGCTTTATAATAAGAATAAAGTAATTCAATTTAAAAAAACAAAAGGAGAATGTTCATGAATGATCGCGAAAGATTTATAAAAATTGCTCATTTTGAGCGCCTTGGAGATCCATTTGTTTTCCGTCACTGGTTTTGGTTTGAAACTGTTGAACGTTGGAGGAAAGAAGGAATGCCAGCTCATGTCAGTCCTTATGATTATGTGAGTTTAGGAAAAGATCGAGTTGAATACCTCCCAGTAAATACTCTCACTCTGAGTTTACGTCCCTACCATAATGCGCCCTGGCCTATAGCAGTAGATCCTCAGTTTGAAAGAAAAATCTTAGAAGAAGATGAAAATACTGTGGTGATCCAAGAAATCGATGGAGGGGTCGTCCGTTTTTCAAAAAAAGATCCAACCAATATGCCTCAATTTATTCGTTATCCAGTACCCGATCGGAAAACCTGGGAATCTTTTAAAACCCGTTTCGATCCATTGACTCCGACTCGATTTTTAGAAAACTGGCAGGTTATCAGCAATACCGATTTTCAACGTGATCCCTACCTTCAAGGAAAGTCCTGGAATGAAAGAGATTTTGCCCTCGGTGTTTCGGCTATCAGTCTTTTTGGGATTTTTCGTGATATGATGGGATTAACCGGCATCAGTTATGCCCTTTACGACGATCCCAAGCTCATCGAAGAAATGATGGATCATATGGTCTATTTCTCACTGGAAATCTTTAAAAAAATATTTGCCGCTGGAATAACTTTTGACTTTGTCAATCTCTGGGAAGACATGTGTTATCGGAGTGGATTATTGGTTTCTCCAAAAATCGTTAAGGAAATGATGGTTCCCCGTTATCGAATTCTTACTGATTTTCTGAGAAAACATGGAGTA
>JAAYUT010000295.1 GCA_012517485.1 Candidatus Atribacter fermentans | reverse complement strand
CAACTATTGAATACCCAATAGTCATGATGATCAGTAGAATATTGAATAACTTATATGAATTCCGAGATCCCATAATTATTCCTTCACCTCTTTGATAATATCCTTCGATATTATAGCTATTTCCCAATAACCAGTCTATGGAAATGTTTCAGGTAATGGTTAGTGAAAATAACAGGATACTTCTTTTTTATTCAATCATGATGAAAATTAAGTTGATGTTGAGATTGAGATCGGAACATCCCCGAAAAATTCGAAATAGGGGATGTTCCCCTTCATTTTAAGATATGATGTTAATCAAAAATAATAGATGTATTCTAATCTCGGAATTTCTGGTGGATATTGGGAAGAGAAAAATCCCTGAGTCCAAGTTGGTGGCGGTGGGTTACTTCCTGCTTTCAGCATGGTCTGCCATTTTTCATCGGTTAAACGGTCATCAGCTGGATGGAGAAATTCAAAATAAGAAAAAGTTGCTCCACGGGTGAGTTTGAGATACCCATCAACTTCGGTAACCACATAAATTTCATACACTGGCCCTACTCCGACTTCAAGGGCTAAATTTTTCTCAATTTTTTGGCCATTTTCTTCAACTTCGATTTGAGCAGTATGAATATCGGCAATGACTGCCACATTTTTATCGGTGTCACTTTGTATTTCAAACCAGTTGCTGATATTTTCATCATCAGTCATAACCGAGATAGTGAGATTTTCCAGTAAAGCACCAAAAATATTAAGTTCATAGTGTTCTTCGGTTGTAATAGGCTGATTCGTGACTTCTTTCAAAGCAACTTTATAAAGAAATTCAACCAAATCGATAAATTTTTCAAATTTTTCTCGCATTTGTTTGGTTAATAAATCTCTTTGTTGTAAGCCATCGCGACTATGAGTAAGAAGTTCAAGCATTCGATTAAAAAACTCGGGATTGGCTTCAACCTGACATTTGGGTGGATCGGGAATCCAATCTTCCCAACCTCCTTTTTCGGCACCCGAAGGACTTCCATATAGTATGACATCATGCCTGAGCTGAGACCAACTGGCCAATGAAGTGATCAAGCTTTTCTTCTCCCAAGCTTGGTTTCGCATATAAAAGGGATAATCAAATCCACTTTTGAGTTGAAGAAGTGATTTGAGGCAATACAACCAATTGTAGTAAAGATTGGTTTTCCAGTCGTTTGAAGTGAGCTGTGAAAATTCTACAGTTAATTTTTCTAAATTTTCTGGATATTCTTTCCAAACGTTCCCTTCGATTTGGTGTTCTTCTAAGGCAATTTTTGTAGCCAGACGAGATCCCAAAACTGCCATAACATCTAAACCCTTGGGGAAGGGACGCAGCGGGATGCGAGGAATTGTGTCGGTCCATTTAGTGAGACGCTGAAGGATTTCGGAATCAGGAATATACCGTTGTCCCATAAAACGAAATTGAGCTGTGCTCGGGATGAGATAGAGTTCGGTTTTGATGCGTTTCTTTTTGGAATACATTTCCTCTGCCATTTTTTGGGCTGCACTAAGCTTGATAGGATTGGCAAGGTCTTCATAATTGATATTTGCCCCATAAACGGTATCAAGTATAATTTTAAATTCCTGTGGTCCTAAGTCATCGGAAAGCCCAACATAAAAAACCGTTGGTTCGTAGATCGTTTCCCAAAGATTGATCAATTTTAGATTGTTATAGGAATTATCAAAGAGCTGTTTAGTAATAATCAATGATTGAAGCAGATCGGCATGCTGATCGGCTAAGAAATAGTTTTGTCCATACCACATCAGTGCCATAAAATAACGTTTTAATTCTTCAGAACGAGTATAGTGACCACGAATAATAAACTGACTATAATCCATATTATGTTTGATATCCGGATTATAGTCAGGATTAAAAATCTCTGAGTTTTCTCGACCGACTGCCCCTAAACATTTATCGATTTCTGATCGAATAATGTCTTGGATGTCATGAGGATAGGTTTCTTCTGATTCGGTTAAAAAGAATTGTGGAACGGCAAAATAGGCTATGTTTCTTAAGGCTGCTTGTTGAATGTCTTTATTTTCGACTTTTTCATATAATGATTTAGATAGATTGAACATTTGGTTGGTGAGTTTTTGAACAACCGGCAAGAGCTTTTCCGATTCTAAATTACGTAAGGTAAAATCAAAAAAGATATGATAGAGCTGAAGAATTGCGTCAGTTGTTATAAAATGAGCTACACCATAGTAGTTGTTGTTTTCATAAAGCCAAAAAAACTGTTCATAAGGTGCAGGTTGCCATTCTACATTCTCGCTTTTAGGATCGGGATAACGACACGGGAAAATTGTAAATCCGAATTGTGAAAGTCTATCTAAGTCTTCTGGTGAAAATTCTCCAAATTGCCAAAGATTGATAATATTATGAGTGTTGATTCTCTTTTTTCCATCGATTTCAATAAAATTTTGTTTGAGAAGTTCCTTTTCTTTTTCAAGCAAGATCTCAATGTTTTTGCGGTCAATATTAGTCAATCGATCATCCGTATAGGTTACTGTTCCATCTTCATTCACTCCAATTTTGTACCAATCTTGAGATCGAAAATAATTATTCAATTCGTAGGTTTTAAAAGGTCGACCTCGTCGTGCAAATATTTCATTCCGCATCATATAAATCTGTGGTAGGGTTTTCCCTTCTAACTCTTGAGGAGTAATCACATGTTCTTCAGCCAATCCAATAAAAGTGATAAGCAAAACAATGAACAAAATAATGAAAATCGAATTAATAGATTTCATTCAATTCCCTCCCTTTAAGATAAAATTCCGAAATATTATTCATAGATAAATTTTTGCCCAGAACGGTGATTCCCCGGAAGCCAAAACCAGTCCATTCATAGGCCATTACTCGTTTTAACCCGTCTTTTTGATATTCAAGAGCAATTAATTCTGCTGTACCATCATGGTTCATATCTCGAAAATCAAAGTCAACAAATGGTGAAGAAAGCCTGGAGCCCAGCCATTTAGGATAAATCATTTCCTTTTCCCATGAGTAAATAAACAAGCGATTGTCAAAGACTGGGTGAAATTGAGCTTTTTTCCAAACTCCTACTGCCACTTCTGGCTTTCCATCGCCTTCAACATCACACATAAGGATTTTCCAGGGATTTATTTGGCGATTATTATCGATCCATTTTTCTCGAAATTTTCCTCCTTCATATGTAAAACAAGCGAGTCTTTCACCCCGAATTTCACCTTCCCTACCTAAAATGACAAGAATAACCTTTTCACTCGAATGCAGGCATCCATCGACGATAATCCATGGATCCATGGAATGTCGGTCAATAAGGATATTATTATTATCGGCCATTTCGAAAGAATCATGATAGAGAAGAACGGAGATTTGATCGTCCTTGAAAGATTTTATTGGGATTTTTGCCCAAGAGTATTCAGGAATTATCAGCGAAAAAATAAATACCGCAAGAAATGAAAAAATCTTCTTTTTCAAAATGATGTTCACCCTCTTGAGAGACTCCTTCTATTCGAAATATCATTTGTTAAATATGAGAAAACTTTAACCAATTATAATGATGTTTTTCTCTTTAATACAGATTATTAAACATACTTTTTAGTTTATCAGATAAAAAATTATTTTACTCTTTTATTTTGTTTTTTATTAAGTGTTAGCATTTACAAATTATTCTATTATTTACTATATATTTATAAATACCTATTGTATAAAGAAGAAAATGTATACAGATATATTGACAAATAATTGAAAATATAATATCTTGTAATCGTTAACATGTAAGCGATTACAAGATATTATCCCTTTAGCATTATTTAAAGATATAATCCATAGTGTGTTTACTTATTAGACTAATGCTAGGGGTGGGTTAAAAGATATGAATAAAAACCAAATTCAGATTACAAAAAAACGGGCGACCTTAATTGATGTCGCTAAGCTTTCTGGAGTATCAACAGGGACAATATCAAGGATACTCAATAATCATCCTTCAGTAAGCGAAGAAGCACGAAGAAAAGTTGAAGAGGCAATCAAGAAGTTAAACTATGTTCCTCTCTCTGCTGCTCGAAGCTTGGCGAAGGGAGTCTCGAATACCATTATGTTATCGATCATAGAAGAAAATCCCATTCTTCCTTCTACCTGGCGTTATGAGCTTCCAGTTGTCCAGGGAATCTATGATTACTTGAAAAAGACTTCTTATAACCTTCAGATTGGAATTGGATTTGTTGAAGAAGCAAAAAAATCAAAATTTTTCGAAAATTTAATTAAAGATAAATATATCGATGGATTACTGATTCTTGGTTCTTGGCCTAT
>JAAYUT010000294.1 GCA_012517485.1 Candidatus Atribacter fermentans | reverse complement strand
CTGATCTGCAACCAACGGTTGTGAAGGCTTATCATTTTCCAGCTGAACCCTTAATTCCCGAACATGACTTAAACCTTAAGGGGGATATTTTTCTTAAGCATATCTGCCGCTTCTTCGGGAATAACTGGATTAATATAAAACCCGGTCCCCCATTCAAATCCAGCTACTTTCGTCATCGCCGGAAGCATCTCCATATGCCAATGATAGCTTTCCTGGTAGGACCTTTCTCCTTTTCGTTCAAAAGGAGCTGCATGAAGTATCAAATTATAGGGAGAATCATTGAGAGATTTTCTCATCGATATGAGTAACTTTTTCAATATTTCTGATAAATACTCTAATTCTTGATCTTCAACTTTTAAATAATGAGATGCGTGTTTTTTTGGTAATATCCATATTTCATATGGAAATCGTGGAGCATAAGGAACAAACGCTAAAAACAGTTCATTTTCAACAATCATTCTTTGATTATTGTTTTGATGATACTCCACAATGTCACAAAAAACACAACGATTTTTCTCTTTATAATATTTTTCAGCCCCAAGAAGCTCCTCTTTCACCCTCTTTGGAATCACCGGAATAGCAATAAGCTGTGAGTGGGCATGTTGAATCGAAGCTCCTGCTAAGGCTCCCTGATTTTTAAATATAATACAATAACGAAAACGATGGTCTCTTTCCAAATCACGCATTCTTTCCCGATACGCAAACAAAACCTCAGTAATATGATTAACCGAAAGATCACCAAGTTCCGAATAATGGTCAGGAGTTTCAACAATGACTTCGTGAGCTCCTGAACCACTTAGAGATTCACATATCCCATCTATACAATGGGAAATAGGCTCCTCTACTCGTAAGGCTGGAAATTTATTTGGGACAACCCGAACTCTCCAACCTGGTTGATTCGTCTCGGTATGATCATTCCGTATAGAAAAAACTTCCTTTGGCGTATGCATTTCCATTCCTTCGCAAAAGACACAGGGGCCTGGTTTTCGAATTTCCCCATGTACACCAAATTCGTATGGTTTTAAACTTCTTTCATTCGCTATAATAACCCACCGGTCAATAACCGGATCTTTTCTCAGTTCTGACATGTCTTTCCTCCAAACTTCTTCAAACTCTTTGTTTCTTCAATAATATTTTCTTTTCTAAAATTTCCGTCCAATACAATATTGATTTTTTAAGGTATCCAAGTTTCCTCAGGCCGAATGCTTTCTAAGAACCCAGTTAATAATTGAATGGCTGCATCCAAATCATCACAATCAATAACTTCAGAGGGGGTATGCATGTATCGATTGGGAATGCCCAATAAACCAGTAGCAACTCCTTGTCGATTGATTTGAATGCTGTTGGCGTCGGTTCCAGTTGCTCGCGATTCTGCTTGTATTTGGTAGGGAATGTTGTTTTGGTTTGCGACCTCTACCAGTTTATGGAAAATGTGGGGATTAATATTTGGACCTCGTGCAATAACTGGGCCCTTACCTAAAAATACTTCCCCAGTCCTTCTCTTATCTATGTCGGGACAGTCAGACGCGAAGGTCACATCAATAGCGATTCCTAAGTGAGGATCGATTCGAAAAGCACTCGTTTTTGCTCCTCTGAGACCAAGTTCTTCTTGTACTGTACTGACACCATAGACTCCACATTGTAACTTTTCTTTTTGAACCTCTCGAAGCACTTCAGCAACAACAAAAGCTCCAACACGATCATCAAAACCTCGACCAACGACCCGACTTCCTAACAATTTATCAAAAGTAACATCCATGGTAATGGGATCACCAATTTGCACAATTTTGGCAAGTTCTTCCTTATTTTTTGCCCCCACATCAATCCATTGCTCCTCAATTTTGACCACTTTTTGACGCTCTTTTTCTTCTAACAAATGGATGGGCTTTTTCCCTATTACTCCTTTAACTGGTCCTTGAGAAGTATGAATAACAACTCTTTTCCCGGGGGTAATATGGGCGTCGATTCCTCCGATAAGAGAAAAATAAATATACCCCTGATCATTAATATATTCCACCATCAATCCCACTTCATCACAATGCCCCGCCAACATAACCCGGAATGGAGAGTCAGGAAGAATAACACCAATAGCATTCCCGTGATAATCTTTGTAAAAGAGATCAACTCTATCTTGAATCCTGTCCTGAAAAATCTTTTGTACTTGCTCTTCAAACCCCGATGGACTTGGTGTCTCTATGAGTTTTTTTAAAAATTCTTCTCGAGCTTTTTCCATTTTTTATATTCCCTCTTTTCCAAAACGACTCTATTGAAAAAAATTAAAAAATTTTTTGGACTGATTTTTTAACTATTATTTTTCTTGGAGAGAAGAAGTTTTTTTCTTTTTTACCACTCGGGGTGATTTTTTTAAGGTAATTTTCAGAACATCATCGATGGTTTTGACTAAATGAAATTTCATTTTTTTTCTCACATCACTCGGTATATCGTCTAAATCATTTTCATTTTCTTGAGGCAGAACAACTTCCTTAATTCCCGAACGATAGGCCGCTAAGGATTTTTCTTTCACTCCACCAATGGGAAGCACTTTTCCAGTTAGGGTTATTTCTCCGGTCATCGCAATCGAATGTTTTACAGGTATCTGCGAAAGAGAAGAGACCATTGAAACAACCAACGTTATTCCTGCGGATGGGCCATCTTTTGGTATAGCACCAGCAGGGACATGAACGTGAATATCATGTTTTTCATAAAATTTTTCATCAATTTTCCACTTTTTCGCCCGTTCTCGAACACAAGAAAGGGCAATTCGTGCCGATTCTTGCATAATATCTCCCATATTACCAGTTAATATCAAGTTCCCTTTTCCAGAAAGGACTGAAGATTCAACAAAAAGAATCTCTCCGCCTGTTTGAGTCCAAGCCAAACCGGTAGCAACTCCGACTCGATCCTTTCCTGACATGATCTCATCAAAAAATATTCTTTTTCCTAAATACTTACGAAGATGATCTTCATCAATGATAAAAGGTCCTTCTTTTCCAGAAGCGACTTCTTTGGCAACTTTTCTACAAACCGTTGCAATCGTTCTCTCTAAATTTCTCACTCCTGCTTCACGCGTATATTCCCGAATTATTTTGATTAAAATTTCATCACTTATCGTAACGGTTTGATTCTCAATTCCATTTTCTTTGAGCTGTTTTGGTATTAAATACCTACGAGCAATGGCAATTTTATCCGGATCTGTATAACCAGGAAGTCGGATGAGTTCCATTCGATCTAACAAAGCAGGAGGAATAGTATCTAAAATGTTAGCAGTCGCAATAAAAATGACCTTGGAAAGGTCAAAAGGAACTGCTAAATAATGATCAACAAAGGTAGAATTTTGTTCGGGGTCTAAAACTTCCAAGAGAGCAGCGGAAGGATCTCCCCTGAAATCTAAACCAATCTTGTCAACTTCGTCTAACATGAATACCGGATTATTGCTTCCAGCTTTTCGAATTCCCTGAATAATTCGACCAGGCAGTGCTCCAACATAGGTTCGGCGATGACCTCGTATTTCTGCCTCATCACGAACACCACCTAAAGATATTCGTACGAATTTTCTTCCGAGCGCTCGAGCAATCGATTTCCCCAATGAGGTTTTTCCAACTCCCGGAGGTCCAACAAAACAGAGTATGGGCCCTTTTAAATCTTTTTTCAAATGACCAACTGCCAAATACTCTAAAATTCTTTCTTTGACTTTTTCCAAGTCATAGTGATCCTCATTCAAGACTTCTTCAGCTTTTTTTAGATCTAACCTGTCTTCAGTACTTATATTCCACGGAAGCTCAGTTATCCAGTCAAGATAATTGCGAATGACGGGGTATTCAGCTGAAACTGGTGGGATTCTCGATAATCGTTCTAATTCTTTCTCGGCTTCTTTTAAAACCTCTGAAGGCAGTTTTGCTTTTTCAATTTTTTCTTTCATTTCGTTTATTTCAATGGTTTTTTCATCCATTTCACCAAGTTCACGTTGAATGGCTTTCAACTGCTCTCTTAAGAAATATTCTCTTTGAGTTTTTGCCATCTCTGATTGAATTTGTGTCTGAATCTTACTTCCAATTTGGAGAATGTCCAGTTCCCGAGTCAAATGGTAATTCACTTTTTTTAATTTTTCGATGAGTTCGTTAGTCGATAAAATATTTTGTTTACTTTCTACATCCAGATTTAAATTCGAAACCACAAAATGGGCGAGTCGTGAAGGTTGCTTAATATTCATCGCAGCAACAAAGATTTCTTTTGGTAAATAAGGGGCAAGTTCGACCACCTTTTGAAAAAGTGTTAATATATTACGAACTAAAGCTTCAGTTTCATCGGTTTTAATTTCTTCTTCTTTTATGACTTCAATTTTTGCTAGCGGATATGGATCCCATTGGATCCATTCAACGACGCGAAATTTATTTAATCCAAAAACCAATATTTGTATGGCGTCTTCAGGGAGCTTTAACAAACGTGATATTCGTCCTACCACACCAATGTCATAAAAATCTTGGGCTGAAATACTGGTATCTCCATCTTCTTTTTTAACACGAAGCGTTAAAACTCCGATCATTTTATTTCCTAAAACGGCATCATTAACCAATTTAACCCACTTTTCGCCTTGGACTACCCACGGCATAACCAACTCCGGAAATAATACATTTTCATCTAAAGGAAGTATGGCAATTTTATCTGGAATATCAAAACCTTTTTTCTCTTGATCAATGGATTCAGAAATCACAATTTGTTCTCCCGAAATATCTTGTGATCCTTCCGAAAGTGCAAACCAGCTGTCAATATATTCTTCCATATCTAATCCTTTCCCAAAAAACAATATTTTTACCAAGAAATGGGTCGAAATGATTATATTTTAAATTGAATGCTTGTGAATTTTCTCTAATAACATAATTCATTTTAGTTCGTGAGGATAACCGATTATTCAAGATTGATCCTCCGTTCAGTAATCACTTTTTTCTTCTTACATTCAACGATCAGGAAACCTTCCCGATAGCGAGCATTAATGTTCTCTCCATCAACATCTTCGGGAAGTTCAATTTCTCGCTGAAAAGATCCAAAGGGAATTTCCATTTGATGATAATCCCGCTTGGGAGGCGAAGGAACTTCTTTTCTAACACCCTTTAGGATTAATTTTCGTGCTTGTATAGTCAAGTCGACTTCATGGATTGATACTCCAGCGATATCGACTACGACCATAAAATGATCATCGGTTTCAAAGACATCACATAACGGTTCCCAGGCTTTTTCTGAAAGTCCCAAAAAATAAGGCTTCTTTCCCGAAACATGCTCCATAAAGCGCTGCATCTCTTTTTGCATCGAATCAAACTCTTCCCACCAATTCTCTTTAAACGGCATTCTATTATCCACCTACCCTGCCTTTCAGTATGATGAAAACATTTGTAAAATATTCCACTCCAATAATCTATGACCGATTTTTACAGTGAATTCAATAATAGCAATGAACTAAAATTTCATTCCAAGCTTTCACCCTCATCTTTGCCTTCTCCCATCAAGGGAGAAGGAACAATACCTTCTTTCATTCTTTTTCCCTCGCACCTTGGTGGGAGAGGATCAGGGTGATGTGGTAACTCATTTTTATCCTCATCTGGTCGTGCTATACAGCATGAGAGTCCATCCTAAAAAATGTAAACAAATGAAATAGGAATCAAATAAAAATGAGAAAAACGCACCACCTAAATCTCCTCTCAATGAGGGGAATGAATTCAATAATTCCCCTCATTGGAGTGGTGCCGCTTGCGCGGCGGGGAGGGTGGTTTATAATTTTAATGATTCTTTTAGATAATGATATGGAAACATCAAGTAAAGACGAGATTCTCACGTCTCAAAACATACCCCTTAGAATGACAGATTAAGCGGATGAAATTGCCACGTCGTCCAACCAAAGAACGGTTCGATTCCTCATAATGTCGGTTTTGATTTGGTTTTTCCACCCTTATTTAGCAATAAAAAATGATATGAATATATAATATGGCGAAATTTTACCAAAATTACCCCAATAATGCATCATGCACTGTTATTAAAAAACGAGTAATAAACGCTGGATAGCGAAGAAAGCACTTTCATCTGGAGATTGTACTTCAATTCGTAATTGATTTTCTCCTGAAATTAAAAATTGATTAAGATGGAAAGACTGGAATTCAAAAGGTGTGATCTGACCACCAACCATACTTCCAGTAAAAACTTTCTTGTTATTGAGAT
>JAAYUT010000293.1 GCA_012517485.1 Candidatus Atribacter fermentans | reverse complement strand
ATATATTCTGTTCGATCGGGATTCGATTTTACCTCCACGATAAAAGCTTGCTTAGTCTTCTTTAAGATAGCCAATATATCAATCTCTAAAGATTCATCATCCTTACGGATACGTTTATTCCTCTCAAGGATGTCACACTGAATATGAAAATATCTCTCGATAGTTTGGTCCATAGAGGGGAAGAAGATATCTTCCACAAGCGTTCCCATTCTATTTGCCAGATTACCCCACTGGCGATTGAGGCTTTCAATGTTCTTCTTTGACCACTCCTTGAAGTCTAACATCTCATCTTTGAAAACCTTCATCTCATTCTTGAAATCCTTCATCTCATTCTTAAATGACTGGAGCTCCATTTCGGTCTTCTGTTGAATATAGACTAATCTCATTAAGGCTTCTTCGAGTTTATCTACTTTTTGTTCAATTGCCACAAAATATCACCTCGCAGCTATATTATATAGCATAAGAAGAAATATTTTAAGATGCTTTCTCTTCATTGAAAGAGCTCCACTTTTTCATCATTACAAAGATATATGCACCCGAAGCAAACTCGAATGGCTCCTCCCAATAGGAGAGAAGGAGTGAGAGTTTGCTTTACCCAATTTTGGCTCGCGGATAAGGGTGACAATGAGAGCTCTCAGTTCCTAATTTTGGGAAGAAGTAAAAAAACAGTGGAAAGGATGTGATGGGTGGATATGGTTTATCAAAATTATTGGTGAATCAATGAGATTAAAATTTGTTAAAATTCAAGAATCAAGACCTGACCCCAGAGAATTGGCGAGGAATTCATTTAAAGAGAGGATTTTGAGTTCCTCGATATTATGAAAGTGTTTTTTGTTTCCCGTGATAAAAGGGATATTTTCATGAATTGCAACTTCTATAAAAGGAAGATCGGATTCATCAATTAAATCAATCTGAAGGGGTGAAGGAACGATGAAGGAACATTGGTGGAAAATAAATTGAATGAGAATTTTTATTTGATCCGGAGGGAATGAAAACTTCGGACTTTTTAAAACTCGTTCATATTCGGTAAGAATTCTGGCATCAGCATTGATAATAAGATTCCCATTGAGGATAAGGTTTAATATTTTAGCGGGATTCCCATAAGGGTTAATGATACCAGATACTAATACATTGGTATCGAGAACGATGTTGTTTACGCTATTACCGTCGTATTTTTTTAATTTCATTTTCGATTTCGTCTTCAGTAAGCTTATTAAGGCCTTGTTTTACTGAATAGGACCTTAACTTTTCCAGAGCGACCTCAGCCTGGGCTTTCCTAATAGTTTTGAGTTGTTCTTCGATATCATTTTCAGCCTCAATAACAATAGCTTTTGGTTTTCCATTAACTGTAATAATTACTTCTTCTTTATTTATAGATTTCCAAAGTTCCGCTGGATTATTTCGTAATTCCTTGCTCGAAACAAATTTCATCCTACAGCACCTCCTACAAATAATATTATAATATATCATCATATTATTCAATATTTTATCCGACGATTAATCATACAATATTTAATTCGCCAGTGATTGCAAGAAAAATGTGAAAGGAAAGGGCTTTTTTTGGAAAATGAAGTAATGCCAATGATTCCTGAGGTTTAACTGAAGATTTTATCTATCTTAAAGGTGCAGCAATGAGTAAAATGCCATCATCCAGAGCATCAAATTCCCCGCGTGAGGCTCTCATCTGACACCGCAAGCGTCATCCTGAGGCTTCGCTTTATGAGGGCGTGAGGCTCTCATCAGCTCGCTCCGTCATTGCGAGGAGCGCAGCGACGTGGCAATCTCATCTTTTAAAGTATTTGTGAAGTGCAAAAACCTAGAAAAGATAAGTTACTTTTGGTTTCTTTTCTCCATATAATTTACCTGTCAGTGTCTTAATCAAATCTTTACCCTGAAACCTCTTTACGGTTATTTCTTACAGCTTTTATGAGATTCCACGACCTTTTAATTATGTTTTGATCAATCAATCCTAAGGATAAGTTAAATAATTGAAATGAAAAAATTCAAGAATCAAGACCTGACCCCTTAAAGTGTTTGAGTCTTTTTAAAAGATTTTGATAAAGCTTGATTCCTGCCCGGCACTGAAGCGTGATAACCATTATTGTGTATATTCCTATTGACCCAATGCCTACCCCCAAAAACTTTACAAAATTAGAGACATGGTTTCTTGTTAGAAGGATAAAAATTCCCATGATTATAGTAGCGAGTCCTATCTTTAAAGCATTTACTAACAATATTTTTCCATCAATCCCTCCTATTTTCTTTCGTAAAATTTCCAATAAAGTTATGGCGATAAAAATCGAACTAATTGAAGTAGCCAATGCCAAGCCT
>JAAYUT010000292.1 GCA_012517485.1 Candidatus Atribacter fermentans | reverse complement strand
TTAAACAAACAAGTAAATACTTTCTCATTTTTTTCCTCCTTTTATTCAAGGGCAAAACTTAAATTGACTTAGTTTTGCCCTTTATTATCCTTAATTGGTCAAATGAGTTAATAAATTTTACCAGCCTCACAGTGAAGTGGGAGGTCGACGGTTAAGCATTTGGTATTACCTTCATGGTCGATAATAAATGGATTTTCAATCCGAAGACCCACATGGTTTTTATCAAGGCTTTTGAAGGAACGTCCAAATATCCCTAAATCAAGCATAAAAGCTACTTCTTTGGGGAAGTTCCAGGTTGAATGTTGGGTAGCGGCTCCTTTTCCTTCCATGGCTTCAGTCCAACCGATACCATGTACTAAACTGTATAGGGGGGATAACCCCTGGGGATCAAGAATCGAGCGAACGGTTCGATCAACTTCGCTCGCAGGTTTACCATAACCAATTGCCTCGATCCCTTTTTCATATGCTTTTATCGCAATATCAATAAACTCTAACTGGTCCGGATGAGCTTTCCCGGCGATAACTGTTCTTCCCATGCAGGAGGCAAGACCGTCATATCGAGCACTAACCGTAAGGTCAATCATATCCCCTTCTTCAATAATTTTGTTAGAAGCTCTTCCAATGACATTTGGTGCTCGCCATCCAGAACAAACAATGGTACTAATGCCCACTCGGTCAGCTCCCACTGCTTTCATTACATAATCAGCACAGGCAGCTACTTCTAATTCTCTCATTCCAGGACGGATAGCGGCGATCATAGCTTTCATGGCATAGGTGGAAATTCGAGCAGCAATACCCATCATTTCCAATTCTTGAGGACTTTTCTGGTATCTGCAATCCAAAAGAATATCGCTGGCATCAATTATTTCAGTATTAGGAATTTCTTTAAGAATTTGAAAAACTTCTAATGGAAGGATACTTGGCAGCGTGAGAATGCCAATTTTTTTGGGTTCAATTCCCGCTGCTTCAAAGAGGATTTTATTTAATGGCATAAATTCATATCCAGGGTAATCTTCTTCTGGTATTTTAAACTCCAATACATTGATGAAAGTGCCAGCCATCATAGTTTCTTTCGCATAAGCTTCACCTTCGGGCCCACCCAAAACAAATATTCCATTTTTCCCAATAACCGCTGCCGTTGGTTCGATTTGGGGGTCATAACCAGTTAACCAGCCAGTATCGCCTGGTCGTAGTTCATTGCCAAAAGCTATTCCAACATCAAAACCGCGATTATTCAGAATTTCTTGGAGAGTTTTTATCCGAGATTCGTATTCTGATTTGGGTATTTTTCTTTCAAGATCAATTGGTTCAAGGTTTTTAACGAAAGAGCAAACATCAAAAGCCATATCTTAGGCCTCCTTATTTGGTATTTTTTAAAAAAGATTTTTTTAGGATAGTACTTATTTTTTTTACGTAACGGTTGAATTAAGAAAATAACCACATGATTTACGAATGATCAAGCGAGGCGAAATAGCAATCTGACGATTTCCATCATAGTTGCCTTCAATAAGTTTTAAAAGCATCTGCAGCGCAGTGCGACCTAGTTCAGCGACTTCGATTTTAACAGTTGTTAGAGGTGGGTCAAAGTATTCCATGAACGGCATACCATCCATTCCTACAACAGCTATATCCCCGGGAACTGAAAGCCCAAAGTCTTTTATTGCTTTAATAGCACCGATTGCCATTTCATCATTAACAATAAAAACTCCTCGGGGTGGTCGATTTATTTTGAGCAACTTCATCATTGCATCATAACCAGATCCA
>JAAYUT010000291.1 GCA_012517485.1 Candidatus Atribacter fermentans | reverse complement strand
AATATAATCTGAGAGTCATATCAAAAGCACTTGATTTGGGATTTGATGGAGTATATTTTGGAGACGATTGGGGATGGCAACGAGGACTGATTATGGGACCAGCCATGTGGAGAAAATTTATTAAGCCTCGAATGGGACAGATGTATGCATATATTAAAAGTAGAGGGAGGAAGGTTTTCCTTCATTGCTGTGGAAAAGTTGATGAATTGTTTCCAGACCTCATAGAAATCGGCCTTGACGTTTTCAACCCTTTTCAGCCAGAAGTGATGGATATCTTTGCTATAAAAAAACATTATCAAGGCAAATTATCCTTTTATGGTGGAATTGGAGTCCAAAGCTTGCTTCCGTTTGGAACGGTTGATGAAGTTAAAAGAGGAGTTAAAAACATTATAGATGAAATTGGCAAAAATGGAGGGTATATTGCTTCTCCTTCTCATGCTATTCCAAAGGATGTTCCCTGCGAAAATATTGTAGCTATGTTGGAAGTTCTTAATAATCAATCGTAGTTTAAATAACTATGAGTTGAGGGGTTTTTCAATTCATAGTTATCTCTTCTTGTTCATTGTTCATTTCTTTTGATCTACCAATCTAAGGAGGCAAAGTTTGGTGAAAAGGAAAACCTCTTTTTTCATAGTACTTTTAATAATCGCTCTATTTCAGGTAATGAGCAGTATTTCCTTTGCCGAACCCATTACCTTTACTCTTCTCCATGTAAACGATACCCATTCTCATCTCGATCCCGAAACCGAAATTCTTCCAATTGATGGAAATCCGACCCAGGTCCAATTGGGCGGATTAATTTTCTTAAAAACCGCTCTCGATCGGATATCAGCTACTGATAATAACATTCTTTTCTTGCATGCTGGTGATGCAGTGCAAGGAACTATGTATTTTATAAAATTTAATGGTCAAACTGACCAAATTTACTTGAATCAAATGCCTGTAACCGCAATGACTCTGGGCAATCATGAATTTGATCGTACTTCTTCTTTTTTAGCAAAATTTCGTGATGGGTTATCCTTTCCAGTTTTGTGTTCTAATATCGAAACCAAGGCTGATCCTGATTTAAAAGGGAAATTCGTTCCTTATCACATTTTTGAAATTCAAGGTGAAAGAATTGGAATAATTGGTTTAATTACACCGGAAGTCATAACCGGTTCGAGTCCGGGAAAATACCTTCAGTTTTTCTCGCCAGAAGCTCGAGCTCGAGCAGCCGTTAAGGACCTTCAAAGGCAAGGAATCAACAAAATAATTATTCTTTCCCATATTGGTATTGACGCCGATATTGAATTAGCTCGGTCAGTAAGTGGGATTGATTTAATTGTTGGTGGTCATTCCCATACTTTAATGGGTGATTTTAAAGCCTTTGGTTACAAAACCGAATACCCCTATCCGCTCGTTGAGACGTCTCCCGATGGAGGAAAAGTTCTCATTGTTCAAGCTTGGGAATGGGCAAAAGTTTTAGGAAGAATCCAGCTGAGCTTTGATGGTGAAGGAACAATAATGAGTTACAACGCCCAACCTCTCCTCCTGATAGGGAATAACTTTGGACAAAAATGGCAAGACGCCAATCACGACGGAATCGTAAATGAAAAAGACAATTATACTCCAGTGACAGCTCAATATGCGCCGGATAAATATCAGTCAATTCTTCGGTATATCATTCAGAGTGGTCAGGCTGGGATTTTTGTCCCTCCAGATAACATGAAAGAAATTTATTCCCAGTTTGCAAGTGGATTATTGGAACTCAAAAACACAGCCATAGCCGAATCTGCTGATGATTTAAGGCGCAACAGCAACAACTCAGGCCCCGGCCCTCTCATCGCCTTAAGTATGCTGAATAAAACATCTTCTATGGGAGCTCAAGTTGCTCTCCTTAATCCCGGAGGGGTTCGCACTGATTTTGAAGCTGGTAAGATTACCGTTGGAATGGTTTACGATTGCCTTCCCTTTCAAGGAACTCTGGTTCTCTCTGACCTTTCTGGTCAAGAACTTACCCAAGTTTTAGAGGATATGGTTCATTTTTCAATATCCAAAAAAGCATATAATGCCAATATTTATGCCTACATAGCAGGCTTTCGTTTCCAATTGAATCCCTCGCTCCCTCAGGGTTCAAGAGTATCTCATATTGAAATCAAACAATCTGATGGTAGCTATCAACCCTTAGAACGAAATAAAACCTACCGATTAGTCACGAATAGTTTCTTGGCCCAAGGTGGAGATGGTAATAGTGTATTAGAAAAAATCCCTAAAAAACAGGATACCGGTCTCATAGATGCTGATGTGTTTCTTGAATATATCCAAGGCACGACCCTAAAAAATCCGACTGAAGAATTAGTTTTAATCAAAGAATAATCTGTTACAAGAAGTCAATAAAAGAATATAGATCTAACCTGAAAACACCATCAAATGAATTCTTTAATCTGTCATCCTGAGCCCTCGATTTGTGAGGGCGGGAGGACCTCATCCAACCTCTCTGTCATCCTGAGCCTTCGCTTTTTGAAGGCGTGAGGATCTCATCTGACACTACCGGCGTCATCCTGAGCAGTGCTTTCCCGCGTGAGAATCTCATCAATCCAATCTGTCATTGCGAGACCTGGTTTTTTGAGGTTGTGGTAATCTCATAAGACATTTT
>JAAYUT010000290.1 GCA_012517485.1 Candidatus Atribacter fermentans | reverse complement strand
AAGCCGTGAGGATCTCATCTTTTTCATCTTTTCCATAATCCCAATACTCAAAAATTCAAGAATCAAAGACCAAACCCCCACAGGATTCCTCAATTCGTCATTGCGAGACCTGGTTTTTTGAGGTCGTGGCAATCTCATGAGGTTAATCTTTATTAGTTGCTTTCTTATAAACTTGCGGACAGGATAATTCAAGCCCCTACAAAAGAATTTAAAAAGTTCAGTCATCATAAGTCCGTATCTCTAAAATTCCCTCATTGAGAGAGGTTAGGGGGGTATGCCTTTCATCGGTCATCCTGAGGATTCGTATTTTGAATCGGTGAGGATCTCATCTTTTCATCTATTTCCAGTATCACAATTCCTCAAAAATTCAAGAATCAAGACCTAACCCCGGGGATTTCGCATACTTAAAAATCAATACTTGAACCCAAGGATTTTCATAAATCTTTTTTTATCTCCATTTATCTGGTCTTTTGAGTATATAACCATCATTTTTAATTATCTCATTAGGGAACAAACTTTTTCTAAGATTTGCTTCACCTATTATGAAAGAGGCATGTGCAATATGTTTAAGGCGAGCAGATATTCTTGATGGAGGGAAAGCGATTATAATTTTTTTATTTGGATAGATTTCTCGAATTGCTTGAATTGGAGGGGCAAGATCACTATCCCCAGAAATAATGAGAGCTGTATCAAATTTATTTTTATATGCATCAATAAGGAGTTCAGTAGCTATGCATACATCTGTCATTTTCTCTTCATAAGTAATCCAGATATGGCCACAATTATTACATGTAATAGTTTTAAATAGGTAGTGTCCAAAAAAGATTTTCATTCCATCGAGGGTATTAAGTGCCTCAAGGTAGGTTAATTGCCTTTTTCTTTTTTCCTTCATTTTTTTCTGCAACCATGGTGGAGAAGATTCATTACCAGCGGAAATATTAGAGGTAAAATACTTTACCATTTCAAGGGATTGATGAGATTTTAAAAGTTTCTCAGTTAAACGTTTCAGATTGAGCCAATAGTATTTTTTCCAACCTTTTTCTCTTAATCCAAAGTAGAGATTAAATCCGTCTATATAGCAAATAATCCTTTCAGTGTTCATTCCAATTCTCCAAAAATATTGTTTACAATTTTTCAAAAATATGTTATTAATTATTGTGTAACCTCTCCGGAGATAGCATCTCCGGACCGACGCCTCTCGTATAAGAGGCGTTTCTTTTTTTTTAAGCAAAAAATATTTTTATATACCCTCAAAATAATCAATGATATCCTTGGGTAAAAAGAGTCACTTGCAAAAAAGACCTTAATTTGGAACATTCTCAATTGCCATCCGCTATTAATAATCATGAAAAAACACTACTTTACTTGAAATAGAACACTTTACGCCGAGGATTTTGTTAAATATTGTTCTTCAGACTTTCTTTTAAAACGAATGAAATCTTCTCGGTCAGCTTGGATTTTCTCCTCAGGGGTTAGATCCATATATACGTATTCTGCATAAGGAAAATATTCCTTTATGCAAGCTTTTTTCTCTTTACTTTCCTTTTCATATGATGAAAATATATTTTGATAAATAAAAGAAGCATATTCGGCAGTACTTTTAGTATAATTGGCCATTTCGCTGGTATAGCTTTTAATCATCCATAACCACTCTAAAACCACGATAAGGATAATTGTAGTGATAATCCCCACGATAAATAAAAAGATTATGGGCATATCTCCGTCATCCATTTTTGACCCTCCTTTTTGAGTTTCGATATGAACATATCTATTTTCTTTTTCTTCTTCGGTAATAAATGCATCAGCTAAAAGCTTTTCATTCATAGGGGAGTTACCCTGAGCAGTTTAGCTAATTCATTTTTTCTTCAAATCTAACTGACACCAAAGCTTAATGATTTTTTAAATCTCATTGCCGATATTATAATTTGTGGAGTCTTTATATTTCAATTATTAAAAAATGGAATAAATATTAATGTGATAAAATAAACTTGCAGTAACTTATAGCAAATCTATAAAAAAATAACTAAACTTAAAAGGGGAGTGGTTGCTACAAATTAGGAGAGAGAGGGGCATAGAACACTACCGATTTTCGGGGAAAAAACAATTAAGATAACCAGCCTCTTGAGAGAATTATTGAACAGAGATATCAAGATTTCTTCAATCCAACAATCCTCTAAACATAAACAATTAAAGAATCAAGACCTGACCCTAGAAATTTGACTAACCACTTATGGATCTGAAATATTTAATTTCTTTTTCATCAATGCAAAAAAACTCAACTCTGATTTTAATTTAGGGCTTCTCTGTGACATTAATGGTCAAAAAAAGAGTGATTTTTTGCCTATTTTCTAGAAGATTCTTTAATCCAATCGTCAAGCGTTGGAAAAGGTGGTATTTCAAGTGTTGGGTTTGACAGCGGTGGAGCAAGAGGCGGTACATGAGGCGGTATTTAATTTGATCCATGCTCGCCTTGAAAAACCAAATATCTTTAAAAAAAGGAGGTAAGAAAAATGGATTTTCCAGATAGTGTCGTCCTACAGGTATGGAACCGAGCTGGTGGTCATTGTGAGTGCACTCGAACAACCCATGGGCATTTGGGGCGTTGCAATCAAAGCCTTGTATGGTCCTATCGCGGCCGTGAAGTAGCAGGGGGTTGGGAAGCGCACCACATCGTATCTGTGGAAGTTAGTGGTAAAGATGTGTTGAGCAACTGCGATATTTTATGCATATAGTACCATAAACTCACCCGAACTTATGGTTGCTGAGAAATCTAAACTATAACCGAAAAGGACAAGGAAGACCTTCCTGCTTTCCACGCTGAAGTGGTCTATAGTACAGGGTTCAAGGTGGTCAACGCTTGCCTTGAAAAAGAAAAGAGAGTGTGAGGTTTTGCTATGAAGATTAGGCAATTGCAAATCCACAACTATCGTTCGATTGCCAACCAAACGATTAACTTCGGTGATTATTCCTTACTTATTGGTCCGAACAATTCCGGCAAGAGCAACGTGCTGGATGCATTACGAACGGTCTATGAGAAAGAACTGAAGTTTGATTACGAACGCGACTTCCCTAAGTTCCAAACCTCTGATCAAGAAAGCTGGGTAGAGATTGAATTCGAGCTATCACCTCAGGAGGCGGAGACAATCAAAACGGAATATCTTATCAATAGTAATCGATTTCGTATACGTAGATGGCTATATCCTCTCGAGAAAGTGAAACAGGGGTTAATCGGCTATGAGAATGACACTTTATCCGATAACAAATTCTATGGATTTACTGGCGTCGGTCAAGGTAAACTTGGTAATGTCATTTATATCCCTGCCACCAGCCGGTTAGAAGAACATACAAAGCTATCCGGGCCAAGCGTGCTACGTGATCTAATCAACGATATCTTAAGACCCGTAGTGAATTCCAGCACAGCCTATGCTGAACTGAGGGCTCACTTTAATGAATTCAATGAGAAAATCAAGACCGAGTTTACACCTGATAGCCGCTCACTTTCAGACTTGGAGAAACGAATCAATGACGAAATCAAGGATTGGGGTGTTGTGTTTAACCTGGATGTGAACCCGCCGCAGGTTGAAGATCTTATCAAGAACCTGATCTGCCACACGCTCACCGATAGTGCACTCAATGCAGAAATGAATTCGGAAGCTTTTGGCCACGGGCTGCAACGGCATCTCGTTCTCACCTTGATTCGTATTGCCGCCGCCTACACCCCGTCCAAACCCGAGCCGAAGAAAAAAGAATTTTCACCGGAAATGGAGGTCCTGTTGTTTGAAGAACCGGAGGCATTCCTCCATCCACCTCAGCAGGACGTCCTCGACACAAGCTTGCGACAACTTTCGGCTCAACCAGGTCGACAAGTTATCGCCGTCTCGCACTCCCCACTCTTCGTTAGCAACAACACCGATGATCTTACTGACTTGATTCGTGTTCGTCGGGTGGACGGTAAGACCGAGGCTGCCCAAATTACCAGTGAAAAATTGCAACAAATTTTTGAAGATAACCAGCAACTCGCAGCCATTTTGGGTGAAGAAGCAAGCTCCACAGAGATTGAAGCAGTACGGCATTTCTTATGGCTCAATCCTGAACGGAGCACCATGTTCTTTGCCAACACAGTACTAATCGTCGAGGGCTTAGCCGAACAAGTCGTCGTCAACTATCTACTCAAAACAGGCAATTTGATTACCAACTCGAGAGGGGTTTTTGTGCTTCATACTGATGGTAAATATAATATTCACCGGTTCATGAACCTACTCGGCGAATTAGAGATTAATCACTCAGTGCTCCATGACAAAGATACAAACAAAACTGGGAATGAAAAAAAGAAACATGAGGCACTAAACAAGCTGATTCAGGAATCCCAGAACCAATACACAAAGGCTATCGATACTTTCCCAAATAATTTAGAAGATTTTTTAGGAATCAAAACAGATAACGACCGTTGGAAAAAGGCAGCCCAAGTACTGTTGTTTGTCCAACAGAACAATATTACCGCAGAGAAACTCGACGCCTTCAAGAAGAAAGTTTCTGCTTTGTTAAAAGCATTGGAAATAACTTAGGTGACAGGCACCATAACTTAAGGATGCTTTTTTGTGTCGTACGACGTGAGGCTCTCATCAACTCCTGCCGTTATTCTGAGGAGTCTGATGTTCTTTGTCAGTTGACGCTAGAACCTCATCTTTTATTTTTCCCTAGGGCTCCAATTCCCCGAAATTCAAGAATCAAGACCTGAACCCCACTCCAAATTTCAAGTCATTTTTAAAATATTTCTCTCTTTTTCTTCTCGGATTTCATAGTAACGGTTTTCTTTTATGAGTGACCAAATAACCCTGACCAGATGTCTCCCCAATGATCGAATAGCCTGATTATGCTTTTTCCCTTCTAATCGTTTTTT